>PCSG01000220.1:8344-19894 GCA_002772195.1 Desulfobacterales bacterium CG23_combo_of_CG06-09_8_20_14_all_51_8
GCTTACTGGAAAAACGAAACCCGGACCCTTGCCGAAGCCCAGCAAAACAAGCTGGACCATGTGTGTCGCAAGCTTCTACTTACGCCCGGCGAAAGTCTTATTGACGTGGGCGGCGGCTGGGGCGGACTCTTGTTTCATGCCTGCAAAAATTACGGGGTGACCGGGACCAACGTCAGCCCAACCATTGATCAAAACCGGTGGATACTAAATAAAGCCCGAGAAAAAGGACTTTCTGAAAAAATTTTCATTCAGGAAAAGGATTTCCGGGAGGTCACCGGGTCCTTTGACAAATACGTGTCCCTCGGGGTTTTTGAACATGCCGGGAAACGTCAGCTCCGGGACTGGGTCCGCTCCATGGCCGGATGCCTCAAGGAAGGCGGCATCGGCCTGCTGCATTTTATCGCCCATGACCGGCCCATGGAAACAGATTTTTTCATCCGCAAGCACATTTTCCCCGGCGGCTACCTCCCCGGACTCAGCGAAACCATCGCCATCATGGCGGAATACGGCCTGGAAATTTTAGACATTGAAAACCTCCGCCGCCACTACGCCCTGACCCTGGATGCCTGGGCGAAAAATTTCGAAGCGCACTGGGACGCCATCCGGGTCAGCGACTCCCATTATTTCAACGAGCGATTCCGCCGCACCTGGAAAGCCTATCTCAACTTCTGCGCGGAGCGTTTCCGCACAGACAACGCAGTGCTGCGGCTCTATCAGATCACGTTTTCCAAGGGAAACACATCGACCTATCCCATGGACCGGGGATTTTTATATCAGGGCAACTAACCAAAGGAATCTTCCATGAATCTTTCTTCCGGCCAAAACATCGCCGTGGTGGGCGGAGGCGCGGCGGGTATTGTCAGCGCTTTTCTCCTTCAGCGCCGCCATCAGGTGACCCTGTTTGAAAAAAACGATTATGTGGGCGGGCATACCCATACGGTGATCATTAAAGACGGCCCGGACGCCGGAACGCCCGTGGACACCGGTTTTATCGTGCACAACGACCGCACCTATCCGAATTTCATCCGGTTCATCCGCCAACTCGGGGTGGAGCGGGTCAAGTGTCCCATGTGTTTTTCGTATTATGATCCCGCCACCGGGTTCTGTTTTGCCAGCAGCGCGCCTTTTGCCGACCGAAGGAACCTGTTTGCCGTTTCCTACTGGAAATTTCTGGCGGCCTTCGGTTCAACCAGCTGACACTGGCCACCCTTCAGAAACAGGGCTTCGGAGACATGAGCCTCGGGACGTTTCTTTCAAAGAACCGGTTCAGCCAGGCATTTATCAGCCGCTACATCATCCCCATGGGCGCGGCCATCTGGTCGACGCCGGACGGTCAGATGCTGGAATTTCCGGCCCAAACCTTTGCCCGGTTTTTTGAAAACCACGGCCTGCTCTCTGTCACGGATCACCCCCAGTGGTATTCCATCAAAGGCGGAAGCCACGAATATGTAAAGGCATTTTTAAAGGGATTTACCGGAAAAGTTTTCACAAATTCACCGGTGCGCCGCATTGTCCGGGAAGATTCCGGCATTCGGATCATGACCGACGCCGGAGAATCCTCCTATGATGCCGTGGTGATGGCCTCCCACGCGGATGAAACCCTTGCCATGCTCGCCGATCCATCGCCTGCCGAAACCCGGCTCCTGTCCCCCTGGCGCTATACGGAAAACCAGACCGTTCTCCACACAGACCCGGGTTATCTTCCGCCCCTGGCACGGGCCCGGTCCTCATGGAATTACCTGAAGGGAGAAACCAGCGGCGCGGTCATGTCCATGACCTATTACATGAACATGCTCCATGATTTGAAAAGCAAAAACGACTATTGCGTCACCTTAAACCCCCGGACCCAGATTCCGGATCACCGCAAAATCGCGGAATTTCTTTACACCCATCCCCAGTTCAGCACCGATGCCGTCGCCACCCAGCAGGACCTTGACCGCTTGAGCGGAGAACGCAGCACCTATTCTGCGGGGCCTGTCTCCGGTATGGTTTTCATGAAGATGCGGTGCTGTCGGCGGTCCGGGTGGCGGAAAAAATCGGGATATCCCTATGATGCGCCAATATGATGAGCGGAAAATAATGCCCTCAAAAATCTATCAAGGATTTGTGGCCTATGAACGGTTTTATCCGGTGTCCCACAAATTCCAGTATCCGGTTTACTGCTACGGCCTGGACCTCGATGAACTGCCGCGGATAGACCAAAGCGTCCGATTCTTCGGCTATAACCGCCGGCGGCCGGTGTCCACCCACGACCGGGATTATTTAGACGACCGGCCCGGAACCATCCGGGAAAAGCTCACACGCATCTTGGCTGAAAAAAAACCGGGCCTTTCCGTGACATCGGTTTTCATGATCACCTCAGCCCGGTATCTCAACTATGTGTTTAATCCCGTGAGCTTTTACTACTGCTTTGACCCGGCGGGCGAAGTCTGCGCCATGGCGGCGGAGGTCAACAACACTTTCGGCGAGCGCCACCTGTATCTTCCGGAAAAAGGCAGCGGAATCTTGAACGCGGATGACCCGGAAAAATATTATATCGACAAGGCCTTTCATGTGTCGCCCTTCAACGACCTGGAAGGCCGGTATGAATTTTCCTTTCCAAAGCCCGCAAAGGAACTGGACATCCGCATTAATCTGGTCCGGGACGGCGCTGTGGCTTTTTCCGCAAGGCTTTGGGGTGCGGCCACGGAATTGACGTCCGCCAACCTGATGAAAACCATGCTCCGGCATCCGGTGGCGCCCCACCTCACCAAACCCCGGATTTTTCTCCAGGCGGCCCGGCTGTTTTTTGGGAAAAACCTAAAATATCACAACAAGCCAGAGCCGGTCAGCCATATGACCATCAAACGGAAATCCTGATCACACGCGCCGGCAATTCCTCTCTCTCATCTCCGCCCATCGTCCCTGTTTATGGAAAGAACAGATTTGCAAATCTTCTTTGCATACGGTATGGAAACCATAAAATGGACAGCAAAAACCCCATGAAACAACCTGAAAAAGAGACAGCCTCCTCTGAAAAAACAGCCCCAAAAGCTGGAATGATGCACAGGGATTTTTTGATACCTGCGGCCCATCGGGCAATTGCGTGGGGCGCGCTGTTTTTGACCATCTACATTCTCAGATCTTTTTTCATGCTGATTTTTTTTACTTTTGTCTTTGCCTATATTCAGACCCGCGGGGTCCATCGGCTTGAAAAACTGATTAAAAACAGGACAGTTCGGGTTGTGATCACGGGCTGCGTCATTCTCGGCATACGGCACCTATATGCGGATCAATCCGGTCATCGTCCTCATCATCCTCACCATCGGCGGCAAGCTTTTTCATATCTGGGGCCTGATCCTCGGCGTGCCGATATGCACCTATATTTTCGGGTACGCGATCAAAAACAACCGGAAAGAGGGCGCAACTCACGCCACGCCATGACCATGCGAAGCGGCTTTGGTAATGTCGATATTTTCGGCGCACGGGTAAATCAATTAAGGATTGAGTACTTATGAATAAGACATTCGACCAGAGCAAAGATGAAGTTGCAAAGCTGTGTCGGTACTTCGCCACTAACCGGCAGTCCTTCCTCGCCCCTGGTGTCAAGGAAGCCCACGTCCGTCAATCGCTTATAGACCCTTTTTTCGAGGCCCTTGGCTGGGACATGCGCAACGCCGCCATGACCGCACCCCAGTATCGCGAAGTCATTACCGAAGACAGTCTGGATGTGGAAGGCTCGCGGAAAGCGCCCGACTATACCTTCCGCATCGGCACATTGGCGAAGTTCTATGTCGAAGCCAAGAAGTGCGGCGTTAATATCAGCGCCGACCCCGCGCCGGCCTATCAACTTCGCCGTTACGGCTTCAGCGCCAAACTTGCGCTGTCCATCCTGACCGACTTCGATGAACTGGGCGTGTACGATTGCGCCTCTCGCCCGCGCCCCAACGACAAGGCCAGCCATGCCCGAATCCAGTATTTCGGGTTCACCGAGTATCCTGACCGCTGGCAAGAGATTTGGGACGTGTTTTCGCGCGAGGCTGTCTGGTCCGGAACGTTCGACCAGTATGCCGCCTCCAAACGCAAGCGGGGCACCTCCGAGGTTGACAGCGAGTTTTTGAAGGATATCGAAGGCTGGCGCGATGTGCTGGCGCGAAATCTCGCCCTGCGTAACAGCGATTTGTCGGCAGACGACCTCAACGCCGCCGTTCAACGGATCATTGACCGGATCATCTTTCTGCGGATGGCCGAGGATCGCGGACTGGAGTCCTATGGGCAACTGCTCAAACTCTCTGAGCAGCCGGACATTTACAACCGCTTTATGAGCGGATTGTGCCGTAAGGCCGATCAAAAATACAATTCCGGCTTATTCCACTTTCAGAAGGAACCCGGCGTCTCTGAGGCTCCGGACACGCTCACACCGCGTCTATCAGTGGACGACAAAACCCTCAAATCCATTCTCCAAAGCCTCTACTTCGAGCATGGTTGCCCGTACCACTTCGGCGTCCTGCCCGTGGAAATCCTGGGTACGGTGTATGAACGCTTTTTGGGCAAGGTCATCCGCCTGACCGCCGGACATCAGGCCAAAGTCGAGAAAAAACCCGAAGTGCGCAAGGCCGGCGGCGTGTACTACACCCCGGCATATATCGTGAATTACATCGTCCACAACACCATCGGCAAACAGATTGAAGGCAAAAGTCCCGCCAATCTCGCCGGCGGCAAAACCACGCCCCCCTTCCGCGTGCTTGACATGGCATGCGGCAGCGGCTCCTTCCTCCTCGGGGCCTATCAATTCCTGCTCGACCATTGCCTGAACTAGTATCAGGCCAACCCATCCAAAAAATACGCCAAAGCCGTCTATCAGAACGCCAAAGGTGAAACCCGTCTCACCAACGCCGAACGCAAACGCATCCTCACCGCCCACATCTTCGGCGTTGATATTGACCGGCAGGCCGTTGAAACCACAAAACTCTCGTTGCTGCTGAAAGCCCTTGAAGGCGAAAACGACACCAGCCTCGCCCGGCAGATGCTCCTTTTCCAAGAACGCGCATTGCCGAATCTATCTGACAATATAAAGTGCGGAAACTCCCTTATCGCCTCCGACTTCTCCATGTTTCCCGATGACCTCGTCCGCGTCCATGCCTTCGACTGGCCCGCGCAGTTTCCCGATGCCATGAAGGCCGGTGGGTTTGATGCTGTGATTGGCAATCCGCCTTGGGTTTCATTAACAGGAAAATTCGGAAATGAAATTTGTAGTAGTGACGAAACCGCTTATCTCACTAATCGCTACAACGCTAATACCTATATGCCGAACTTGTATGAGTATTTTGTCTCTCAAGGTTTCAACCTAACCAGGTCAAAGGGACGCTTCAGCTTCATCGTACCTGACAGACTGGGATTTAACGCCCAATTTGATAAACTGCGAAAACGACTTTTAACTGAAGCTTCAATAACGAAACTTCAATATAAACTTCCGTTTCCGGGCATTACAGCCGACACCCTCATTTTTTCATTGCAGCGCACTCTCCCAGATCCAGCTACAGAAGTTGAAATCGGTGAACATGGCAAAACGCCGATACGCAGGAAACAAATTGAACTCCTCTGCTCAAAAGGACATACGTTTGAATACTTTGAGAACCTCAACGTAATGCGTCTGGTCGGAAAACTTGCCACAAACCCTCAGGTGAAGACATTGGGCGAAATGTTTGAGACAACTTCGGGTTTTGGAGGAAAATCCCAACTTATCACCGAAAGCCAAGTCGATCACAGGCAGACGCCAACAATGAAAGGTAACAGCATTTCTAAATACGACACTCTTATGACATATTGGTTTGAGTTTGTACCTAAGAACATCACCGGAAGAACCACCGACAGAACCAAACTGGGTGCTCGGCCCAAGATTCTTCTTCGTAAAACAGGCAACTCAATCATTGCCACTTATGATGATTCAGGAATATTTCCTGAGCAGTCGCTTTACTTCTTGTTCAACAAGAAGACCGACTCCGATTTTAAGTTTGTCCTTGGACTCCTCAATTCGCAGTTGATGGATGTTTTCTTCAAAGCCAAGTGCCTTACCAACAAAGGCAGCATCGCGCAGGTTAAAAAGGTTGATTTGGATTTGCTTCCAATTGTCGGCTTGAATTTGACAAATTCTGTCGAAAAAGCGCGACACGACAGTTTGGTGGAATTGGTGGAGAAAATGCTGGCGCTAAAACCGAAGCTGCGCGGGGCCACATCAGAATCTGAAAAAGCCGCATTGCAGAACGCCGTCACGACGACCGAAGCGGAGATCGACCGTCTGGTGTACGAACTGTACGGCCTGACCGACGAGGAAATCAAAATCGTGGAAGGCGACCGCTGACGATGACGCCGCCCAACCTTAGGGTGGAGGCGACACGGAAGACCGCGCGCCGCACCCGTGCCGTTCGCAAAGTAAAAGGAAGCCCCATGCATGATTAATGGGCATGTCTTGAGTTCTTGTCGGACCAAGATATATCCTTGAATTTTCTTAAAAACCGTTCCAGAAGAAGCTATTTTTCGGCATTAGCGGTCATTTTCCATGGGCAAAAAGACAATTTTAAAAAATTCGGTCTCGTGGGGAGCTTTTCGTAAACCTTTTTTTTGCCGCCAAAAAGGCGCTAAGCCCCTGACGGCCATATGAATAATTGAAATAATAATAAATTTATGCAATTGGTAAACACAGCCCCTTTTCATATTGAAACATTTGCAAAAATCCGCATGGGGATGGTCTGTGAACAGTATATTCACTGTTCGAATGCTGCGAGTAGGCTCGGGGCAAAAATTTAAAACAATATAACTTATTATTGTGTCAACTTATTATTGTCTAAATCACTTGATTATCGTCCGGATATTGTATAGGCAGTTGATGCCGTCCAGATCCGAAAGCGCATTTTTGAAAAAGAGTGAATCAAAGCCAGTCCATTTGAAATCCGGTCGATATTCCATGATTCCCGGCATTCTCAAAAAATGATGAACAATCGAACCATCCACCCGATGAAGACCTATGTTTGACCGACGTCTGATCCAATATTTCGACTGGGGCCTGCTTTCCGTCACGGTCCTTATTTCTCTGATCGGGCTGATATTGCTCTACAGCGCGGTCTCCGTCGATGAAGCCGTTCTTCAGACATCCGCCTTTTATAAACAGATCATGTGGTATGGTCTGGGGCTGGCCTTGATGTGCTTGATGATGGTTTTCAGTTATCGGCAGCTCAGTAAGTGGGCGCCGCTTATTTACGGGGTCAGTATCCTGATGCTGGTGTGTGTCCGTCTGTTTGGCAGCCATGCGGGCGGAGCCACCCGATGGCTTGCTTTTGGCCCGCTTAATTTTCAACCGTCGGAGCCGGTGAAAATTGCCGTGATCATCCTCCTCTCCCGGTATTTCGCCGGTCACGTGAAAAAGACCGGCATGGGATTTCTGACGGTGATACTGCCGATGATTCTGACAGCAATTCCTTTTGCTCTGGTGGCGACCCAGCCGGATCTTGGCACGGCCGGCACCCTTCTGCTGATTGCCGTTTCAATGGCGCTGTTTGTTAAAATTGAGCGCCGGACGTTTCTCTGCGCGTTTTTCATTGCCCTTCTCGCCGTTCCCCTGGGGTGGCATATTCTGGAGCCTTATCAGAAAGAACGCGTAATGACGTTGTTGTCGCCGGACCGGGACCCTCTAGGTTCCGGGTATCATATCCGCCAGTCAAAAATAGCCGTCGGTTCCGGGTTGATTTTTGGAAAAGGATACCTCCAGGGAACCCAGAAAAAACTGTCGTTTCTTCCGGAGCAGCATACGGATTTTATTTTTTCAGCGCTTGCCGAAGAGTGGGGGTTTGCCGGCTCAGTTTTTCTGCTTTTTCTGTTTTTGCTGTTAATCGCCTTCGGGCTGAGCATCGCCCATGGATGCAGGGATTCTTTCGGCACGATTTTATGCATGGGGATCTGCGCTATGATTTTCTGGCAGGTGTTTATCAATATGGCCATGGTGATGGGCGTGATGCCGGTGGTGGGCATGCCCCTGCCGCTGATCAGTTATGGCGGATCATCCATGTTTACGATTTTTATCGGGATCGGATTGCTGATGAATGTCAGCATGCGTCGCTTTTTCAAACAGTAACTGAACCCGATTTGCGATTTATAAAATATTTAATGTTCTGGAATAAAAGAATATTTGATATTTTTTGACCGTTGGCCGAGAATCGGATGGAATCCGGGTTTTAAAAAACACATAAATTTTTAAAAAAACTTTGACAAGTCTTGCATGTCGATGATAATGCCCTTTGTTTAAATTAAGTTATGATGAAATGCGTCAAACGATATTAATTTAAAAGCACAGTGGCTTCATGCGGAGGGTTTGGGTATGGTCAGTCTTAACGCAACGGTTTTTATTCAGATAATCAATTTTTTGGTTCTGATATGGGCATTAAATACTGTTTTTTATAAGCCGATCAGACGGATTTTGTCTCAGAGGAATGAAAAAATTTCCGGACTTGAAAAAGGCATTGACAAGTTCGAGCACGATGCGGTTGAAAAAGACCTTGCCTTGAAATCCGGCATCAAACAGGCGCGAGAAAACGGTCTCCGGAACAAAGAAGACCTTGAAGCGGAAGCCAGGGAAGAAGAAAAGAAAATCATTGAAAAGATCAATGAGAAGGCCCGGGCGGACTTGGAAGTAATTCGTGCCAAAATCACCAGGGAAGCGGAATCGGCCCGGGTGACGCTTTTGAAGGAAGTGGATGGATTTGCTGACGACATCAGCCGGCGAATTTTAGGGAGGGCTGTCTAATGTTAATTAAAAAAGGGTTAAAGTATAAATTACCAGTCATTCTGTTATTTGTTGCTGTTTTTCTGGTGTTGCTAACGGGTGATGCCGTGATTGCTTCTTCCGGTGAAGGGCATGGTACTGCTGCGACAAAACGCTGGGACTATAAATTATCAACTGGTGAACATGATTTTACCGATACTTTTCGCGTGATGAATTTTGCCGTTCTGGCCATTGCCCTGTTTTTCCTGTTGAAAAAACCCGTGTCCCAGTTTTTGGGGGATCGTATTCAAAATATTTCCCAGCAACTTGAAGAACTCGAAGCCCAAAAAGCGGCTGCTGAAAAAAAACTGGCCGAGTACAATGAAAAGCTTTCCACGCTGAGCAGCGAATCGGAGAAAATAATCGACCAATACCGGCAGCAGGGGATCGCCCTAAAAGAAAAAATTTTGGAAGAAGCCGCTGCGGCGGCTGAAAAACTGGAAGAACAGGCCATGCGTACCATTGATCATGAATTTGCCCAGGCCCGGACTCAGCTTGAGGCGGAAGTTTTTGAAAAAGCCCTTGCGAAGGCGGAAGAAAAAATAAAAAAAAATATCACTGAGCAGGACCAGGATATGCTTGTCAATGAATATTTAACCAAGGTGGTGACAAATTGAGAAGTTCAGCGATTGCCAGACGATATGCGAAAGCATTGATTTTGATAGGCAGGGAGGATGGTCAAGCCGAAACATACAGAAGTGAACTTGAAACAATCGTCGGCTTGCTGAATCGAGAACAAATGCTGGAACAGGCTGTTTCCAATCCCTTATATGAAGCTGCAAGCCGTCGTAATGTCCTGAAGGCTGTATCGGAAAAGCTTGAATTATCAAGGGTGATGAAATCTTTTGTCTTGCTGATCTTTGATAAGGGAAGGATTAATTACCTGCGGGATGTCAGCGCATACTACACTGTTTTGGCGGATGAATTAAAAGGCATTGTGCGGGCCGATCTGACGACTGCCACGGAACTGGCGGAAGAGACACTGGAACAGATTCGGGCCTCCCTTTCCAAATTGACCGGAAAAGACGTTTCGCTGGAAACCAAACTGGATAAGAGCCTGATTGGCGGGATTGTGACAAGAATCGGAGACCTTGTGTTGGATGGGAGTATCAAAACACAATTACAAAATATGAGAGAATCTTTAAAAAGGGGTGAGCGTGTCTAATGGAAATAAAAGCCGAAGAAATAAGCCAGATTATCAAAAATCAGATTCAGGATTTTGACAAGAAGATCGAATTGAGTGAAACCGGTACTATCTTGTCAGTTGGTGATGGGATCGCCCGCGTCTACGGCCTTGAAAAAGTTCAGGCGCTGGAGCTTGTTGAATTTCCCGGTGGGATTTTGGGCCTTGCGCTGAACCTGGAAGAAGATAATGTGGGTGTCGCCATCATGGGCGAGGATATCCATATTAAAGAAGGAGACATTGTCAAGCGAACCGGGCGCATCGCTGAAGTACCCGTAGGTGAAGCAGTGCTGGGGCGTGTTTTGGATGCCGCAGGCCAGCCGCTGGACGGCAAAGGCCCTGTCCAGGCCACCGAAACCCGGCGTATTGAAATGGTCGCTCCGGGGGTTATTGCCCGTAAAAGCGTTCATGAACCCTGCTATACAGGTCTCAAGGCCGTTGACGCCATGACGCCCGTGGGTCGCGGACAGCGCGAGCTGATCATCGGCGACCGGCAGATCGGAAAAACCGCTGTGGCGGTTGATGCGATCCTGGCTCAGAAAAATACCGATATTTACTGCATTTATGTTGCCTGCGGCCAGAAGAAATCCACCGTTGCCCAGGTGATAGCGGTTTTGGAAAAACACGGGGCCATGGAATACACCACCGTCATTGCCGCATGCGCCAGCGACCCGGCGGCACAGCAGTTTCTCGCGCCCTATGCCGGCTGTTCCATGGGGGAATATTTCCGTGACAACGGCAAACATGCCCTGATCATTTATGATGACCTTTCCAAGCAGGCTGTCGCCTATCGTCAGGTGTCGCTTCTGCTGCGCAGGCCGCCAGGACGTGAAGCCTACCCCGGTGATATTTTCTACAACCATTCACGGCTTTTGGAGCGCGCCGCGAAACTGAGCGATGCCCTCGGTGCCGGCTCCCTGACCGCTCTGCCCATTATTGAAACCCAGGCAGGCGACGTATCCGCTTTTATTCCCACCAACGTGATTTCCATTACTGATGGCCAGATTTATCTGGAACCCAGCCTGTTTTTCGCCGGTATTCGTCCGGCCATTAACGTCGGCCTTTCAGTATCCCGCGTCGGCGGCGCGGCTCAGGAAAAAGCCATGAAGCAGGTGGCGGGTACCTTGCGGCTGGATCTGGCCCAGTACCGGGAGCTTGAGTCTTTCGCCGCTTTTGGATCAGACTTGGATGCCGCCACCCAGAGACAGCTCAAACGCGGTAAGCGCCTGGTTGAAATTTTGAAGCAGCCGCAGTACCAGCCCCTGCCTCTGGAAAAACAGGTGTCCATATTGTTCGCCGGCGCCAAGGGATTTCTGGACGATTTACCGGTAACTGTTTTAGCAAAATATGAAGCGGGTCTGTATCAGTTTATCGAAAACAGATACCCGCAGATTTTCAGCGGTATCGCCAAGGAAAAAAAGATTTCCGATGATATGGATCAATTGATGAAGAAAGCGCTGACGGAATACGGCGATGAGTTTAAGGACACCATTAAATAAATTGCGTTTCCATATCGGATCAATGAATTAATTATGCTGATAAGGGCAGTAAACATATGGCAACACTCAAAGAA
>PCSG01000220.1:19922-22362 GCA_002772195.1 Desulfobacterales bacterium CG23_combo_of_CG06-09_8_20_14_all_51_8
GAAAAATTTTCTGAAGTATTGGGCAATATTGCCGATAAGGCAGGAGATGATGCAAGTCCTTTGCTGACCCCCAAAGATGAAGTCAATCGCGTACTGATTGTTTTAATGACTTCCGATCGAGGCCTTTGCGGGGGATTCAATGGAAACTTGATCGAAACCGCTGAGAAACTGCTGAAAGAAAAATCAGCCAAGGGACTTTCGGTTTCCTTTGTTAATTTCGGGAAAAAAGGCCGCGACTGGTGCCGTAATAATGAGTTGGCTATCAAAAATCAATATTTGAATGTCGTGGGTGGCAAGATTGCGTTTAATGTGGCATCGAAATCAGGGCAGGAAATCATCAACGGGTTTTTAGACGGAACCTATGACGAGGCGTATGTCATTTATGCCAGTTTTCAAGGCATGGGGGCTCAGCCGCCGGTGGTGAAACAGTTGCTGCCGATCCCGGTCATCGAATCCGCTGAATCTGAAGTTGATAAAGATGCGGCCTTTATGGCCGAGCATATTATTGAGCCGTCACCGGATGAATTGCTCAATGAAATGCTTCCCAAAAATGTTTTTATCCAGATTCACAATGCATTGCTTGAAACATCCACCAGCGAACATGCGGCCCGCATGAAGGCGATGGATAATGCGACCAAGGCATGCAATGATATGATTGATAATTTGACACTGGCATACAACAAGGCCCGCCAGGCTGCCATTACAATGGAGCTGATGGATATTATCGGCGGCGCCGAGGCACTGAAGGGATAAACCCGCAAAAAAATATTTGCATCATATATTGAGGAGGTCTTTCAATGGGAGAAAATTTAGGTAAAGTAACGCAGGTCATGGGTCCTGTTGTCGATGTTGAATTCGGACAGGGCAATCTGCCTGAGATACTTACGGCGCTTTTAATTTCAAACCCCGCGATCAACAATGAGCCGGACAATCTGGTTGTTGAAGTGGCGCAGCACCTGGGGGACAATGTGGTCCGCACCATCGCCATGGACGTAACAGACGGTCTGGTTCGGGGCATGCCGGTTAAGGATACTGGAAGTCCGATCATGATGCCGGTGGGCCAAGCATCGCTGGGAAGGATTATGAACGTTGTGGGTCGCCCGGTGGACGGTCTGGGACCTATCAGCCATGAAAAAATGATGCCCATTCATCGCGCAGCACCGAAACTTACCGAACAGGATACATCCGTCCATGTTCTAGAAACCGGCGTCAAGGTTATTGACCTTCTGGTACCGTTTCCCCGGGGCGGTAAAATGGGAATGTTCGGCGGCGCCGGTGTCGGCAAGACCGTTATCATGATGGAAATGATCAACAACATCGCCATGCATCACGGCGGCATTTCCGTGTTTGCCGGCGTGGGTGAAAGAACCCGTGAAGGAAATGACCTTTACCATGAAATGAAAGAATCCGGTGTTCTTCCCAAAGCCGCGCTGATTTATGGTCAGATGACGGAACCGCCCGGAGCCCGTGCCCGGGTTGCCCTGTCCGCATTGACATGCGCGGAGTATTTCAGGGATGTGGAAGGTCAGGATGTGTTGATTTTTATCGACAATATTTTCCGGTTCACCCAGGCGGGTTCTGAAGTATCCTCCCTCTTGGGTCGCATGCCTTCCGCCGTAGGATATCAGCCGACCCTGGCGGTTGACCTGGGCGCGCTTCAGGAACGGATTACCTCCACTGACAAGGGTTCCATTACAGCTGTTCAATGTGTTTACGTTCCAGCGGACGATCTCACCGACCCTGCGCCGGCCACGACCTTCGCCCACCTTGACGGAACCGTCGTGCTTTCCCGCCAAATCGCGGAACTCGGCATCTATCCCGCCGTGGACCCCCTCGATTCCACATCACGCATTCTGGATCCCGGCTATATCGGCGAGGAACATTACCATGTGGCCCGGGAAGTACAGCAGATTCTTCAGAAATATAAGGAACTTCAGGATATCATCGCTATTCTCGGCATGGACGAACTTTCTGATGAAGACAAAGTCACCGTGTCCCGCGCGCGAAAGATTCAGCGATTTCTCTCCCAGCCATTCCACGTTGCTGAAACTTTTACAGGCCTTGCTGGCGAGTATGTAAAGATTGCCGATACAATTAAGGCCTTTAAAGAAATCTGTGGGGGAAAACATGATGCGCTTCCGGAGCAGGCTTTCTATATGGTCGGCACCATTGAATCAGCGATTGAAAAAGCCAAAAAAATGGCATCATAGCCCAACAAATAGGTGAGCCCCATGGCTGAATTATTGAAATTAGAGGTTGTAACCCCGGAAAAATATGTTGTCAGCGAAGCCGTTGACATTGTCATGGCCCCTGGAACTCTCGGAGAGTTTGGCGTGCTCAAAGGTCATACCCCTTTTTTGACATCATTGAAACCCGGAAAAATTACGTATAGGGATAGCTCTGGCAAGGAGAGAATCCTTTTTGTCAGCGGCGGGTTTGC
>PCSG01000220.1:22409-26367 GCA_002772195.1 Desulfobacterales bacterium CG23_combo_of_CG06-09_8_20_14_all_51_8
GACGCCGCGATATTGATATTGACCGGGCCCGGGCGGCTTTGGAGCGCGCCCAGAAACGTCTGGCTCAGGAAAAATCCGAGAATATCAATTTCGAACGGGCCAAGGCGGCCATGTATCGCGCCATCGAACGCATTAGAATCGCAGAAACCCGGGGTTTGTAGCATACACATTTTATTCAGTCTGTCGAATATATCATTTGGCAAACGCGATGGTTAATCAAGAAGGGGCAAATCATTAGATGGTTTGTCCTTTTTTGTTCAGGTGGGATAATGGCTAAATTTATAGATTCGGTTGTTATTGTCATCCTTGCCGCCGGCAAAGGAACCCGTATGCGGTCGGATAAGGCCAAAGTGCTTCACCTGCTTCATGATCGGCCATTGATCATGCATGTTCTTCAAACCGCGCTCGAAATTGCGGGGGAGGATATTGTCGTTGTTGTCGGCAATCAGGCGGAAAAGGTCCAAAAAGTTGTTTCAGATGCCGCAAACGTTGCATTTGCATTCCAGAAAGAACAAAAGGGAACCGGTCATGCGGTCAAATGCGCGATGGATGCATTGCCCGATCATTGCGAGCATGTTGTTATTTTGTCCGGGGATGTCCCGTTGATTCAGGCATCCACGGTCCGAAGTCTGATTTCAGATCATATCCAGCAGAAAAATGACATCACGGTCCTAGGGGTTTATCTTGAAAATCCTTTTGGATACGGCCGCATTGTGACCAACGCCGTCGGCGGGGTTGAAAAAATCGTTGAAGAAACGGACGCGAATGATCGGGATAAAGCCATAAAAATCGTTAATTCCGGCATTTATTGTGTTGATAAGAATTTTCTGGCAATGTCGTTATCCCAAATCACGCCCAACAATAATCAAAAAGAAATTTATTTGACGGATGTTGTGGGCGTGGCCCGTCACACAGGCAGGAAAATCGGTTTAATGATCTGTGGCGACCAGCGGGAAGTGATGGGGATCAATACCCTGCAGGATTTGATGAATATTGAAGCCGTGGTTATGGAACCATGAAAATGTCTTGACTTTAAAACAGTGCAAATAATATAATTTAAACACATAAGTGAGGTGAGCATTGGATAATGACAATGTAATGGTTCAGTTTGATCAACTGGAACAAAAGGTTGGAAACTTAATTACAAAATGTAACGCCCTTGAAAATTTGAACAAGGAACTTTCCGCCAAAATCAACAGTTTGGAGGATGAACTTAAAAAAAAGGTTGAAATAGAAAAAAAATATTCGGAACAAAAGGCATTGATTCGTTCTAAGGTGGATAATATCCTGGCGAAGCTAAACAATCTCACTGACAACAGAAGCGCGTAAGTTTCGATTTCCCGATGGGGGAAAGTGATTATAACGTCGTGGAGCAGGTAATAAAAATTGAACTTTTAGGTGAAACATTTAGATTTAAATCTGAAGAAAACCGTAATAATTTAAAGCAAATTTTATCTTATTTGACTCAGGAACTCAAAAAGGTTGAAGAACAATTTCCGCCGCATGCTTTAAAAACCAACAAACTGGCCATTGTGATGATGACGGCATTGAATATTTCCAAACAATACATTGAATTAACGAATAACCATTCAGATTTAGTAAAATCAATTTCATCCAGGGCAGTGAAGCTGGATGCGATGATTGACGCTCAATGACTTGATAATTTTCCCCATTAAAAAGAATAAGATCGCTCTGTAAAACTGAATATACCTTAGTGCGAAGAAAATTTTACCCCTGCCGTGTCCGTGATTGGATTGTGTCCCTTGACCCAATACTAACATTAAGGGAGTCTTCACTGGTTTTGGTGAGCAGGTTCCGCTTGCACGGAAAAGCCTAAAGAATCCACAAGACGCCCACCTTGACAGATAGGTTCAAGGTTTTGTCCAACACGACATCCGGCGGGGGTATTCCCCATTCTTTCCGAATGCCGTTCAACTGCGAAAGCGTTCCGGCCCTTTTTTATTTCTATTGACCAGCCGTTGGTTCCCCGTAAAGTTTGCTTGTGAATACCCCGTGTATGCTGATCATAGGTTTATGATTTGCATCTTCATATAATATTTCATGCAGGGAGAAAATGAATGAATGGAACATATATATTACTGATTATCATCGGCGCTGGGCTCGGGTTCGCGAGTGCTTATTTTATCCTTGAGCGCATTAATGCCCAGAAAATGAAGGATGCTGAAGACAAAGTCCGAATGATCATCGAAACCGCCGAACGAAAGTCGGAGTCGCTGATCAAGGAAGCACAGATTGAGGCCAAAGACCGGCTCCTGAAGATGAAAAGTGATTTTGATGCGGAAACCATCGAAGCACGCGCAGAAATCAAAAAACAGGAAAGCCGCCTGCAGCAAAAAGAAGAAAATATTGAAAAGAAGAATGATCAGGCTGAACTTCAGTTAAAAGAGGTGAATCGGAGAGAAAAAGATCTGAATAAAAGAGAAACCAAAATTTCAGATCTTGAGCAAAATTATAACGAACTGATTGATCATCAGAAGAAACAGTTGGAATCGATTTCCGGTTTTACCGCGGAACAGGCCAAAGAACTCTTGATCCAATCCTTGGAAAATGAGGCCAAGCACGATGCCGCTAAAATTATCAAGCGCATCACGGCGGAAGCGAAAGAAAACGCCGATAAGGAAGCAAAAAGAATCATGGCCATCGCCATTCAGCGATATGCAGGTGATTTTGTCGCGGAAAGAACCGTATCCGTGGTCCAGTTGCCGGACGATGAAATGAAGGGACGCATTATCGGCAGGGAAGGGCGCAATATTCGCGCCCTGGAGGCTGCCACGGGGATTGATTTAATTATTGACGACACTCCCGAGGCCGTGATCCTGTCCGGATTTAATCCGGTGCGGCGGGAAGTGGCCCGGCTGTCTTTGATTCGGTTGATTGAAGACGGCCGTATTCATCCGGCCCGCATTGAAGATATTGTCAAGAAGGTGACGGAAGAAGTTGAAGTGCAAATCAAAGAAGCCGGGGACCAGGCAGCCTTTGACCTGGGAGTCCACGGAATTCACAATGAACTGATCAAGGTGCTGGGCCGGTTGAAATTTCGTACCAGCTATGCCCAGAATGTGCTCCAGCATTCCGTGGAGGTCGGGTTTTTGTGTGGTGCTATGGCGGCGGAACTGGGCTTGAACGTAAAGCTGGCCAAACGCATGGGGCTGTTGCATGATATCGGAAAAGCCATTGATCATGAAGTGGATGGGGCACATGCGGATCTGGGAGCCAAGCTGGCCAAAAAATATGGGGAGTCGCCGAAGGTCGTTTATGCGATTGCTGCTCACCATGAAGCGGTTCCGCCGGAATCGGTTTATGATATCCTGGTCCAGGCCGCCGACAGTCTTTCCGGCGCAAGACCCGGCGCACGAAAAGAACTCCTGGAAAATTATATCAAGCGGCTGGATGAACTTGAAGCCATCGCCAACGGATTCAAGGGGGTTTCCAATTCTTATGCCATTCAGGCCGGCAGGGAATTGCGGGTCATTGTTGACGGCGGATCTCTTTCGGATGAAGACTCCATTCTGTTGAGCAAGGACATTGTAAAAAAGATAGAAGAACTGTTGACATTTCCCGGCCAGATCAAGGTGACGGTGATTCGTGAAACCCGGGCTGTTGAATACGCCAATAAATAGGGATTGTTTCGCATGAATGTCTTGAACGTACTTCAGGAACGGGGTTTTGTGGAAAACATGACCCATGAAAAAGAACTTTATGAGTATCTGAATCAGGGGAGCGCATCGTGCTATATCGGTTTTGATCCCACCGCATCCAGTCTGCACGTTGGCAGTCTGGTTCCGATCATGTCCCTGGCCCATATGCAGCGAAACGGTCACCGTCCCATTGCCCTGGTCGGCGGTGGCACCGGTCTGATTGGAGATCCCAGCGGCAAAACGGAAATGCGTCAGTTGATCACCAAAGAAGATGTGGAGTTTAACAAAATCGGCATCAA
>PCSG01000220.1:26382-27590 GCA_002772195.1 Desulfobacterales bacterium CG23_combo_of_CG06-09_8_20_14_all_51_8
ATTTATCGATTTTTCTGATGGCGGCGCGGCGCTTGTGGATAATGCGGACTGGTTGACCGGCTTGGGATATATTGATTTTCTGAGGGATATCGGCCGGTTTTTTTCCGTCAATCGCATGGTCAAGGCGGAAAGTTATCGGCTGCGGCTCGAATCGGAAGAGGGGTTAAGTTTTATTGAATTTAATTACATGCTGCTTCAGGCCTATGATTTTATGAAACTGGCGGATTCCCATGGATGTCTGCTCCAGATGGGCGGCAGCGACCAGTGGGGAAATATTGTCGCCGGTGTGGATCTGGTCCGACGCAAACTTCAAAAAACCGCCTTTGGCATTACATTTCCGCTCATTACCACCAATACAGGAGCCAAAATGGGGAAAACAGCCAGCGGCGCGGTCTGGCTGGATTCTTCCCGGACAACTCCCTATGATTATTATCAGTTCTGGGTCAACACGGATGATAATGATGTGGTCCGGTTTCTGGCCCTGTTTACGTTTCTGCCCATGGAGGAAATCGCGGAAGTCAAAAAATTGAGTGGTGCGGATTTAAACAGCGCAAAATCCATTTTAGCTTATGAAACCACCAAATTATGTCATGGCATGGAGAAAGCGATTAAAGCATATCATGGGGCAATAACGAACTTTGGTTTGAGGATTATCCCAAAAAATATTATACCGTCAAGCTCTGTCCATTCAATTGGAGACGTTTCTGTGCAAGTTCCTCCCGCTAAAATTTCATTTTCAGGGTCAGATAATATAACAGCAGAAATTATAGCAGTACCTCATTCTTTTGTTGAAAACTCAGAATTACAATCTGGCGTTCCGGCATTTAAACTTTTCTCTCAAGTGGGCTTGACCTCGTCCGGCAGCGCAGCCCGCCGTCTCATTGAGCAGGGTGGGGCTTATATTAATGGAAATCGCATTGAATCATCTGATTATATTGTTGGTTGTAGTGATATTGAAAACGATGGAATCCTGTTAAAAGCAGGAAAGAAAAAATTTCACAAAATAAAAATAAAAACCTAATAAAACATATTGACAAAAAATTCCTAATTTTATATTAAATATACTTTCCCAAACACGACCAAAGTGATTGGAAAAAACTTGACTGTAATTTTTTTTCAGTTAAGCTTTAATCAGGTGACGTTTTTTTAATGTTCGCCATTGATCTTTGAAAACTAAATAGTGATGTTTGAATTGGGTCTTAAGTTAA
>PCSG01000027.1 GCA_002772195.1 Desulfobacterales bacterium CG23_combo_of_CG06-09_8_20_14_all_51_8
CCGGGCAATCCCTGTCACCACCCCGATTTCCCCGAACACGTCACCGGTCCGGCGGAGAATAATGAGTTCCCGGCCGTTTTTCATGACCTTGGCTTTTCCGGTGATGAGATAAAACACCCGGTCATCCAGGCTGTTTTCTTCAATGGTCAGTTCGTTTTCCTTATAGGTTCTGACTTCACTGAACCGCATAAACGTTTCCAGGTCCCGCTCGTTGAAGCATTCAAGAGCCGGGATTTTTTTTAAGTATTGAATTGTTTCCTGGTTGTCGAGAATGAATCCGGTATCCGTCATGGGGTTCCCCTTTGTTATGGAAAAAATGAAATGATTTATTTTTTATATACCAGGAAAGGGGATTAATCAAGGAAATTCAAGGATAAACAGTTAAATTCACAAATAAAAAAGGCATGGCCCCGTTGGGGCCATGCCTTTTGGTTTAGGAAAATGCAAGTTAATTAAAATTTCAGGTTAGTTTCAAAAAAGAGTTCGTATGCGTTATCATCATCAACGTTCATCCAATTATACGGATTATTCATACTGACCTTAAACGCATCACCGGGTTCAATCAATGCTGCATAGATAGCAAAAGAAAGGTTTTTGGAATATCCGTAGCTTGCCTCAAGCTGATACATATCCCCAAAATCATCGTCTTTTTTGTTGCCATTAGCATCCAGGGTCGGTTCTTCAAACGTGAGCATGGAATAAGTGAATTTCGCAGAGAGATTTTCTAAGATGCTGAAACCAATGCCCGCGCTGGGAATTTCTAAGTTTGAATAAACCGCTTCTTCGGGAGTGCTGCTTTGTTCTGACCAGCTTGGGTCATAATTTTTCAGTGATCTATTATAACCTGATGATACGTATTTTCATGCCAGGATATCCCCGAATTGGGGCCATCCGCCATAAAAATGATCCCATCTTTCTTTTTTATCTGTGGTATCCGGATCATCGCCCTGCATGTAGGCATAGCCTACAAATAACCTGGGAGCCATCGGCGCATCTTTAAAAGTAAATCCTCCATCAAACTTCCCGCCAAAGGCATCCTGTTCGATGTCGGCTTCCTTATTAAAATCACCAAATTGGTATGCACCCTCAAGGGAATAGTCCAGTCCATTTTTCATCTTATCAGAAAATCGCAACCCGATCATCCAAATATCCTTCTCAAAAGGGTTATACTCTAAATAAGGCTCTTCCACTACAAGATCTATAAGTTCTCCGTCTGTATTTTCAAATTCATTAGTAACTTCAGTGTGAGGAGTAGCTGCCCCGAGGTTTTCATCATTTTTATTTAAAACATAAAATTCCTGCTGGCCGCCTAAAAACGGACAATGTGCGGTAAGATAGGCTCCCATCACAGAGACGTCATCTTCTTTCACATTCCAGCGTGCGTTTTCTTGATCTATGAAATACAATAAATCTAAGTTTGTTTTTTCGCCGAACGGCGCGGAAAGCTTGATACCGTCAAAATACAATGATGTGGAAGCCGCTTGGGACTGACCGTCAAAAAGAACAAATCCTGACCCGTACATCAGGTTCATACGCCCGGTTTGCAGGGTTATTCCGGTATTGAACATGTTTTTTGCGGTGATATAAGCATTATCAACAAAGACTTTGTCGCTTTTGTTGTCTGCTTCATAATTATCAAAATTAAAGCCTAAGAAATTTAAATCCTTATTTTTTTGGTTTGTTTCCGGTTCTCCAATGTTTTCCCCATAAGTCTGATTGGCAATCTGGACAAACCCGCTGACATCGTCACTCAAAGTAATTTTTGTTTTTAGTCTTGTTCGTAATCGGAATACCTCCCAGTCATCAATATCGCTGCCGCTATTATAATCGAAAAAATTGTTTAAGGAATAATACATCATACGGACGTCCCCACCCATCTCGAGATTGTCCGTCCAATTTTCGGCCATGGCCGGCGTGCATAAAAACAGCGCTAAAAATAAAATCAAAAACTTTTTCATTCACTTCCCTCCTGACTTTAGGTTAATAAAATTAAAAACAGTTTGCCTGGTGACGATATTTTCCGCAAAGGGCGAATGCTCCTGTAAAATGGATAAATCGCTTAAGTTTCGGATGGAATTTGATGAAAATGGATGACTGGGTGGGGCAAGGGGCTGGCAGAAGCAAAGGATTGGACAGGGTTTCCAATCCTTTTTTGCCTTGGGCAGGCATCGGGATGCTTTTTCTGATCGTATCTGGTTGAAGGAAATCATCAAATATTTATTTGAAATATTTAGATAATTCAACAAATATGATTCTGTGGCGGTTGATTTTCCCAGTTAATTAGCATTATTATATGGCAATGTCAAACAGAGGATGACCCTTTGTGACTTATTTTTTTTTCAATTCCTCATCCCTCAACACCCGGCGAAGCACTTTCCCGATGGGAGAAACCGGGAGTTCATTTCGAAATTCTATAAATCTCGGGCGCTTGTAGCCAGCCATATGGGTCTTGCAGAATTCTAATATTTCCGCATCCGTGGCGGTTTCTCCAGGCTTGAGCTGGAGAAATGCTTTCACAGCCTCCCCGCTTCTGGCGTCCGGCACGCCCACGACGGCGGCCATGGCGACTTTGGGATGCTGGAACAGAATGTCTTCCACATCCCGGGGATAGACATTAAACCCGCCCACCAGGATAAGGTCTTTTTTCCGGTCGGTGATGACGATATATCCTTCCGCATCAATATGGCCGACATCGCCGGTCAGAAAATAGCGATTACCATTGATTTCCCGGAACACGGCCCGGTTTTCCTCGGGTTTGTTCCAGTATCCCTTCATGACCTGGGGGCCGCTGATGGCGATTTCTCCGTCTTCGCCCGTCGGTTTTTCGGTGAGTCCGGTTTCAATGTCTAAAATTTTAATGTCGGTTCCGGGAATGGGAAAGCCGATGGAGCCGATTTTTCGGATGGATTTATCGGTGGGATTGGCGCTTGCCACCGGCGCGGTTTCACTGAGTCCATAGCCTTCAAAAATAACGGCCCCGGTTTTCGCCTCGAACTGTCTGCAGACCTCCGGAGGCAGGGGTGCGCCGCCGGAAAAACAGCCCATCAGGGAGGTCAGGTCGTATTTATGGAACAGGGGGTGGTGGGTAAATGCGACAAAAATCGTGGGCACCGCCGGCATGATGGTGGCCCGGTATTTTTCAACGGCTTTGAGTACTTCGGTAAACGGCGGGACCCCTGCCCGGGGATCGGGAATGCAGACCAGGCGGCTGCCGGACCCGCAGGCCGTCATCATGCAGGTGGTCATGCCGAAGCTGTGATACCAGGGCAGGACTCCCAGAAACGTATGGAATCCGCCCCGCCGGATGATTTCCGGTTTTCCGCCGGGAGTATGGGGCAGTCTCACCCATTCTTCCAGGGCGCGCAGGTTGTAGGTGAAATTGGAGTGGGTAAGGGCCGCGCCTTTCGGAACGCCTGTGGTGCCGCCGGTGTAAATGATCAGGGCGAGGTCTTCGTCCGGAATGATCCGGACATCCGGCGCTTCCGGCGGATAGCATTCGACGATCTGGTCAAAAAATAAATGGTCCGGTTCATGATGAGTCGCCCGGGGGATTTTACCCAGCAGGCTTCCCATCAGCGCTTTCCATTTGGGCAAGTACGATTTCACGCTGCAGATGACCGTGGTTTTTACATCTGTTCCTTTTATCGCCCCGACCGTTGTCGGATAGAATTGGTCATGGTCCATGCAGAAGACGACTTTTGCGCCGGAGTCCTGGAGCTGATAATTGAGCTCTGTGGCGGTGTACAGGGGGTTGCAGGTCACGCAGACAGCGCCGGCTTTGAGAATGCCGAAAAAAATGGCCGGATAGTGGGGCAGGTTGGGTAGAAAAATCGCCACCCGGTCCCCTTTTTTGATCCCTTTGGCCGCGAGAAAATTGGCGATGCGGTCGGCGGTGTTTTTGACTTGGGCGAAGGTCTTGGCGCCGCCGCTGAAAATCGTATATACCTGATGCGGATAATCCCGGGCGGAATCATCTAAAATTTCAAACAACGGGCGGTTGTAATCGGACACGTCGCGAGGAACACCATTTGGCCACTTGGCTGTCGGCCATGGATTGGAAGTCATGAAGGTCACCTCTGCCGGGATGGGATATGGTAAAGACTCTGACGAAAGCTTGTTCACAGAAAATAGCTGAAACAATAGCCAATAGTCAATACTCAATTAATATAAAATGAGACTCGGTCAGGGCGTCAGGTCAATGCTTTGTTCGAGCTCTTCCATGGATTCAATGCCCGCGGTTTTGATGATGTCCGGGGCAATGCCGTAAACTTGCTGTCCGATGAAAACGCCGCGCATCCCGTCCGGATACTCATATATATCAATAGGTTCTGAAATCAGTTCGATTCTGCCTTGATAAGCAAAAAGATTGTCATCGGTTATTTTATAGACATACACGCCGTCAAAGGTCCGGACGCCGTATTCCCAGGGGGCCTGGGGCGGGGACAGATGCTCATAGAGAGAGACGGGCAGGGCCAGCAGATTCTGCTCCGGCAGGAAGGTCAGGGCTTTGTGATTAAAAAGCGCTTCGGATTCCGTGCCGCGATCCCCGATTTTTCGCGTATCGATTAATAGGGGGTCTGCAAAATCGCTGATATCAAACAGCGAGAGCTGGAGTCCCTGGTACCATACGGAATCTCCATCCAGCAGGGCCTCTTTTCCGATGGTCAGCAGAAGATGGTCGCCGACCGGATGGATATACGTGGAAACCCCCGGCACTTTCAGTTCGCCGGTGACAGATGGGTTCCGGGGGTCTGAAAGATCAAGCGTAAAGAGCGGATCCATTTCAATAAAAGTGATCAGAAATCCTTTGTCTCCGATAAAGCGGGAGGCGTAAAGACGCTCGCCGGGCGCCAGCCCGTCCAGGCGGCCGATGATGTCTAAGGCCGCGTTTTGTTTTTCCAGGCAAAAGACATGATTTTCCGCGCTGCCGTCCCAGGTGTTTCCCGTGCTGGTCGCAATTCTGAGAACATCTTCATATTCTCCCAGAGAAAACTGATTGAGGATCTGGCCCGGTACGGACCCGACGGCTGCGTAAGCGGCATTTGGACCGGATAGGCTGAACTGATAAATCCGGGTCTGAATGTCCGTCTGAATGTTCGGGGTCAGCGTGTCGGCGGTTTCCGCAAAATTATCCGAATATACCGTTGATACCAGATAAAGAGCGCCCACTGACGCATAGACGTGATGCACATCGGCGATGAATCCCACGCTCTTAAAATCCCCGGCGGGGTCCGCCAGATCGATGGCGGTGATGGACACCGTGGTGCCGCCGCCGGAAATTTCCGGGCGCAGAAAATCCGGTGTGGCCG
>PCSG01000382.1:0-507 GCA_002772195.1 Desulfobacterales bacterium CG23_combo_of_CG06-09_8_20_14_all_51_8
CAGCCGTGCATCTGGTCCGTGAGATCGCGCTGGGTGCGGATCGTGATCAGGTGCGGGCTGGCCGGGTCCCCCGAAAGGCGCATCGCCTCGCGCGGGATGGGCAGACCGCACTCCACCTCGGGACACACCGGGACGTACTCGACGTACTGTCCCAGGGTGTCGCGCAGGAAGTGATCGAGCTTGTGCTGGCCGTCGTAGCGGACCTCCTGGCCCAGAAGACAGCTGCTGATGCCGAGTCGGATGCGTTCCATGTCCGGGAGTATAGCAGCGCCGCGAGCCGCTTCGACGCGTGATACACTCATATCGTGCGCTGGGTGCTGTTCACTCTCATGCTGCTGGCGGGTCGTTCGGTGCTGGCCACCACCTGCTCGGCGCCCACCACACCGCGGCTACTGTTCCCCGGGCCGGGGCAGCGGGTGCCGCGGGACGTGGTGCTGTACCTCGAGCCAGGGCCACAGAAGCCGCGGCTGGCGCTGGTCGAGACCGGCGGCGGTCGCGAGATCTGGC
>PCSG01000382.1:671-5211 GCA_002772195.1 Desulfobacterales bacterium CG23_combo_of_CG06-09_8_20_14_all_51_8
CAGGCCATCAATGAGCGCACCGGCCTTCTTTTAAAGGTCCATACGAGCAATTTCGGCATTGTCGGATTCACCTCCGCCGTTTCCCTGAAAGAACTGGTGGAACTGGGCCGGCGGCATCATCTGCCGGTGATGGAGGACTTAGGCTCCGGCACCCTGATTGATTTTTCCAGATACACCCATCTTAAAGAACCCACGGTTCAGGATTCGGTCCGCACCGGCGCGGATATCGTCACCTTCAGCGGCGACAAGCTCCTGGGCGGTCCCCAGGCGGGAATCATTCTGGGAGCCCGGCCCATTATTGAAAAAATCCGGCAAAATCCCCTGACCCGCGCGTTAAGAATCGACAAACTGACCCTGGCGGCCCTGGAAAGCACCTTGCGGCTTTACCGGGATGAAAAAACCGCCCTGGCCGAAATCCCCACCCTCCGCCTGATCACCTGCCCTGTCGCGGAGATTGAAAAAAAAGCCGTCGCACTCAAAACCCTCCTGGACCGGTTCAACGACTCGCGACTGACGACGACCATCCACGAATCCTCGGCCCGGGCCGGCGGCGGCTCCCTTCCGTTGTTTGAACTGCCCAGCCGGTGCGTGGGTATCTTGATTTACGAGATGAGCGCAAGCCGCATTGAAAAAGCCATGCGCGCGAGCCACCCCCCGGTGATCGGCCGGATCGAAAATGACCTGTTCCTAATGGATTTACGCACTGTCGCGGAAGATGAGCTGCCTGAAATCGCCGCCGCCCTTGAAAATTGTCTAAAAGAGGTTTGATCATGCCGCCCCCCACTGAAGAAATTCACCGACGCCTTACGACCGAACAGCAGTTTTTGTTTTCAAAACCCACTCCGGAGGCCCCTGCCCAGAAACCGGAAACTGATATTAATGATTTGATTTCAGTTGAAAAACTGAAAGAAAAATTTCCGGAAATCCTGGCGGAAGACCGCCTCCAGGAAGAGGCCCTGGCCCGCCTGGCGGACGTTAAAACCTTTGGGGCCATGGTTGTCCGCTTAGATGACGTCGCCTATATCATCAACCCCAATGATATCATGGCCACCCTGGCCGGCGTCATCGATACTGTGTGCCAAAGCGCGCCAGGTATCTGGGGGCTGGTGAATCCGTTCACCGTGGGCTGTTTTTTCCCGGAAACAGACGAGGCGAAGTGCCTGGATCTGAGCCGTAAAATAAAAGATCTCCTGTCAAAAACCGGCGGAGAAACCGTTTCCACGGGCATCGCCGTTTACCCAACCCTTTCTTTCGCCAAAGCGGACATCCTTAATAATGCGCAAAAAGCACTGGATCACGCGGCTTTTTTCGGCGCCAACAGTTGCGTGGCATTTGATTCCGTGAGCTTAAACATCAGCGGCGACAAGTTTTATCAGGCCGGGGACCTTGAAGGGGCCATGCGGGAATACTATCTGGCCCTGACGCTGGATGAAAACAATGTCAATGTCCATAACAGCCTGGGGGTCTGCCACGGCATCCGGCAGGACCTGGAAAAAGCCCTGGATGAATTCAAAACCGCCATCCGCCTCAGTCCCGAAGAAAAAATGGCGATTTACAATGCCGGCTATGTGCATTTCCTGAAAAAAGAATACGCCGACGCCCTGGCATATTTTCAGAAAGCGGAACAGATTGACGAAACCGTGTTTGAGCTGGCCATTCAGACTGGAAGAATTCACCTGGAACTGAACCAGGCGGAAACGGCGAAAAAATATCTTGAAAAAGCCACGATCCTAAATCCGAACTCCGCGGCGGCGTTTCGCCTGCTGGGCGACGCCTATGCCAGTCTGGACCTCATCACAGACGCCATCACGGCCTACAAAACCACCTTAAAGCGCAACCCCGAAGACGCCGAAGCTCTTTCGGCCCTGGGCTACTTCTATGAACTCCAGGGGAAAAACGCGGACATCGCCCTCATGCTTTGCCTTCAAGGGATTGAACTCTCGCCGGACAACGGTTTGTTCCGGCACCGCATCGGCCGTCTGTATCTCAACCGTAATCAGGTGGAAAAGGCATTGGACGAGTTCCAGAAGGCCCAGGAACTGGGATATAAATCCGATGAATACATCAGCCGGACATTGAAACTGCTCAGCGGTTCCTGAATTTTTCCTGTCGCATCCAAAATCCATCAAACCGGTTTCCTCCCTGACAGGCGAGGACTTTCATGAAACCGTCGACTTTGTTTTTATCAATTCATGGTTATTATATTTACATCATTCTCCAAAAGAGGTATGAAAATTATTTTTCTTTGGCTGGAGGAACCGGAATAATTTTCGCAAATTCTTGTTAGGGATTTCAGAAAAAAATACCTGTTTACGAGGAACATTATTTTTATTCTCCCGCAGAGACGCTGGGGCGCAGAGGGAACATCCTTCGAGGTTATTCCCCTCAGCGTCTTTGCGTCTCTGCGCGGAATCTTTTTCCCGCCGGATTCCAACCGTCGGAATAAAAGCCGTTCTTCAGGTATATTCATTTTTCGGTGTTCCCTTATATCAGGAGAAACTATATGCCGATTTACGAATATCAGTGTGAAACCTGCAATAAAAAATTTGAATTTCTGGTCAGGGGTTCCGACCGCCCCATCTGCCCCGCCTGCGCCGGCGAAAAGGTCCGGCGGCTCATGTCTCGCTGCGGTTTTATCAGCAAAGGCAGCGGTGGAGAAACCGTCCGGGCATCCGCCGGGACTTCATCATGCACAGGGTGCAGCTCATCAAGCTGCGCAGGCTGCGGCTCATCATGAAAAAACGACTGACCATCGGCACCCGGGGCAGCGACCTGGCCCTGTGGCAGGCAAAATGGGTCAAGTCGGCCCTCCTCCGCCAGTTTCCCGATCTCTCCGTTGACCTCGCGGTCATCAAAACCCGGGGGGACAAGATCCTGGATGTTCCCCTGGCCCAGGTGGGGGGCAAAGGCCTGTTTGTCAAGGAAATCGAAGAGGCCATGCTGGACGGCAAAATTGACGTGGCGGTCCACAGCATGAAGGACATGCCCGGGGAAGTCCCCAAAGGACTTTGCATCGGCGCGATTCCGGAACGGGAAAACCCTCATGATGTGCTTATCTCGAAAGGAAATCGGAAACTGACTGAACTTCCAGCCGGGGCGCGGATCGGCACCAGCAGTCTGCGCCGGGCATCCCAGCTCCTGCACTTTCGGCCGGATTTTAAAATCGCCCCCCTGCGGGGAAATCCCGGCCCCCGTATCGAAAAACTGACCGCCGCAAATCTGGACGCCATTGTGCTGGCGGCGGCCGGCGTAAAACGCCTGAACCTGGAAGATAAAATTTCAGAATATATTGATGCGGCCACCCTGATCCCGGCTGTGGGACAGGGGGCCTTGTGCATTGAAATCCGGGACAATGACCCCGAAGTGTTTAACATGGTGGGGAAACTGGACCATTCGGCCACCCGTTCGGCCATCACCGCTGAACGGGCGTTTCTTCAATTCTTAGACGGCGGATGCCAGGTGCCCATGGCCGCCTATGCCGTTGTCGCCGGAACCCGGCTGGATATCACGGCCATGGTGGCGGAAATTGACGGCTCCAGACTCATCATGCAGGCCGCGTCCGGGCAGGTTAGCGATGCGGCCGCCATCGGGACCCATCTGGCCCAAGACCTCGTCGATCGGGGGGCCGGGGAAATACTCGTAAAACTCACGCGGGAATTCCATACCAATGCGCAATAAAGTCTATCTGGTGGGGGCCGGTCCGGGCGATACGGGGCTGCTGACCTTAAAAGGCAAGGCCTGCATTGAACAGGCCGATGTTATTGTCTATGATTATCTGGCCGCTGATGAACTCCTGGCCTACGCCCGCACAGACGCTGAAATTATCTATGCCGGAAAACAGGGCGGGGACCACACCCTGACCCAATCTCAAATCAACCAGCTCCTTGTGGAAAAAGCGCGGGAGGGGCGCACGGTCACCCGGCTCAAAGGCGGAGACCCGTTCATCTTCGGCCGGGGCGGTGAAGAAATCGAAGCATTGATTGACGCCGGCATCCCCTTTGAAGTGGTGCCGGGGGTGACATCGGCCATCGCAGCCCCGGCCTATGCGGGGATTCCCCTGACCCACCGAAAATATACCTCCACCGTCACCTTCATTACCGGCCACGAAGACCCGAACAAAAAAGACTCGTCCATCCGATGGAAAGCCCTGGCGGACATGGGCGGAACCCTGGTGTTTCTGATGGGGGTTAAAAATCTTCCCAATATTGTAAACCAGCTCCGGGAAGCCGGCATGGCCGGAGAAACCCCGGCGGCATTGGTGCGCTGGGGCACGACGGTCCGTCAGCAGACCGTGGCCGGGACCCTGGACACCATCGTGGAGAACGTTCAGGCCGCGGAATTAAAGCCCCCCTGCATAATCGTGGTGGGGGAGGTGATCCGTCTTCGGGATAAAATGACATGGTTTGAACGCCGGCCCTTGTTCGGAAAACGAATCATCGTGACCCGGGCCCGGGCCCAGGCCAGCGACATGATCCGCCGGTTGACGGACCTGGGCGCGGACTGCCTGGAATATCCCACCATTAAAATTGTTCCGCCGGAG
>PCSG01000026.1 GCA_002772195.1 Desulfobacterales bacterium CG23_combo_of_CG06-09_8_20_14_all_51_8
AATTGAACCCCTCTCCTGCCTTTATTTTTGGGACCTGCTCTTTTGCTCTATCAGCGGCGCTTCTCTTTATCTCCCCGATTCTGCCGGTTATCCCGCTTGCCATATTCGTCATTGCATGCCTGATCGCTCCATTCTTACCTCAAATCGGTTTTTTCCTGCCCGTCATATCCCACGGCTCTTCCGGCAGGGATGCAGTTGCCATCACATTTGATGATGGCCCGGATCCTTTAACAACCCCGCTGCTGCTTGGGCTGCTTTCAAAATATAATGTTAAGGCTACTTTTTTTGTTGTCGGCGCCAAAGCGGAAAAGCACCCTCATATTATCAAAGACATCTTATCTTCAGGGCATTCCATTGGAAATCATACATTTACGCATGATGTGATGATCATGTTAAAGTCCCCCAAAAAACTGCGGCAGGAAATCGAGTTGACACAAACGCTTTTAAAAGGATTCGGGATTATCCCTTTTGCATTCCGCCCTCCTGCCGGTATCGTGAACCCCGGCCTCGGGCAAGTACTAGAAAAACAAAATATGTTTTGCCTCAATTACAGCTGCAGAGGGCTTGATGCCGGTAACCGGCGAATCAAAAACCTTTCAAAAAAAATTCTAAGAAAGATCCGCAAAGAAGACATACTCTTGCTTCATGATGTCCGGCCGCCCCACAATTCCCGCGGCACCCAAATCCCCGAGTGGCTGGATGAAATTGAATGCGTACTGGCAGGCATTGCCCAAAAAGGACTTCGTGTATTACCGATTTCAGAAGTCATCGGTAAACAAGTAATGCACTCCATTCCGATCTGAAATAATGCAAAAAGATGAAATTCTTGCCATGATTTCAATCTTTCTCACTCTCCTGCGCTTTCTTCCGCGCGTCCTCGATAAGATCAACAATATACATGTCGCCGCATCGTTTTGCAGCATCAAGCGCAGTCCTTCCAGAGTCGACACAAAACACATCCGCATTATTTTCAATTAATATTTTTGCCACTTGCGAATACCCTTTGTCCGAAGCCAAAAAGAGGGCGTCCATGCCGAAATCATCTTTGGCATTCACATCCGCCCCGCTTTCGATGAGAAACTTGACAATATCCCCATGCCCGGCCATCGAGGCTGCGTTTAAAGGGGAAGTTCCTTTATGAACAGCCTCTAAACCAATATTATATGGTTCAATGGTTCTGGCATTCACATCCGCGCCGTTTTCCACCAATACCTTTACCACTTCTAGTTTGTCTTTGAATGCCGCAGCTATCAGGGGCGTTATGCCGTTTTTGGTCACCGCATTCACATCCGAACCTGCTTTAATCAATGCGGTCACACTGTCAATATCCCCCGCATCAGCAGCCATCATCAGCGAAGTCCCGCCTTCAAACGCCGGCTGACCCGCTATCACCGTGCACTCTTTCGTTAGTTTCGTCAGGGGGTCCGCGCCTTTCGACAGCAGGTATTCCTGCATTGGATGGTCGCCATTTGCCGCGGCAATCATCAAGGCATCCGTCCCATTTTCACACTTAGCACTCACATCTGCCCCGTGGGCAATCAGCAAAGCCGCGTTGGCATTCTGCTTGGTTTTCAGAGCCGCCATTAACGCTGTCGCCCCTTTGTAAACGGGTTCCCCTTTATATTCATATTCTGTCAGGATCACGGCATTGACATCCGCACCCTTTTCAATGAGTATTTTGACAACACTCTCATCATTTAAGGCTGCGGCAATAAAAAGCGGCGTGGCTCCGTTAATGTCCACCGCCTTCACATCCGCGCCCTGCTGAATCAGCATTTTAGCTATATCCGTATGCTTTTTGCTCAGAGCCGCCATCAGCGAGGTGCAACCTTCATATAGGGTCTGGTCCGCATATTTAAACATCAGCTTTATTTTTGCATTGACGTCCGCCCCTTGGTCGATCAAACGCCGGGCAATGTCTTCATGCCCTTTTAGCGAAGCAATAAACAGCGGCGTCACGCCCTCCTCTGTGGCAGTATTCACATCAACCCCCTGAGCAAGCTGCTGATTGACATCATCCAATTGGCCCTGGTCCGTGGCCTTGATGATGGGGGTCATTTTTAATGATTTACAGGCCGGGAGAATTAAAATCATCAAAAGAATAAAAATTAAAAAACACTGTTTTACTCTCATCACACACTCCTGTTGCTGCGGGGTCAACCGCCTGTTAAACATGTTCCTCTCTGATATTCGGGACATTTTATTCCTTTAATTTGTGCGTGGACTTCTTTGTCCTCATTATTTGCATGAAAAGACATTTAGATGCCGATTTTTAACCATAAATCTAATATTAGCATAAAAATAAATCAATTAAAAGAAATAAGAATGCAGAAATAAGAATGCAGAAATAAGAATGCAAGAAAAACCATGGGAGCGAAAAAACAAACAGGAACTTTCAATTTTTGTGATTCCAATTTACAATCAAGATAATTTTAATATATGCTTCTATGGGTAAATACTTATAACCCAATCGGAGGTTTTACGTGAAACCAATTAAATTTGATCCGGATGTGTGCGCCGGCTGCGGCACCATCGATTGCCTCATGAAATGCCAGTATATTTCTTTTGCCGATGTGGCCGAAGCCCGGGTGGAAAAATTAAAGATCAACGAATGCCGCGACAGCCGGGTCCTGCATGAATGCCTCACCTGTTACTCCTGCCAGGAGTATTGCCCCTATGACAACAATCCTTTCTATCTCTTGGTGGAACGTCAGGAGGAGCTGGGGATTCTGCCCGCGCCAAAACCCATCGTGGAAGAGCAGCTTCGCATGATGGCCCCCAGAGGAAGAATTACAAAGCAGCCGGTCTCCGGGCCGGTGGTGGATATGTGCGCGTTCCCCATGCTGGTCGGCTGCGTCCGGGGAAAACTCTTTGAAGGGGCCACCCCCATTGTGGGCACGGATATTTTCTGTAATATCATGTGGCTGCATTTCGCCAAAAATTCCACCATCCGGGAGCGGGTCCCGCAAATGATCGATAATATCATGCATTATTATCTGAAGGATTCAGACACTAATGAACTGGTCTGCTTTCATGACGAGTGCTACGGGACCTATACCAGCGTTGCCGATGCCTATGGAATCAAAGTTCCGTTTACGCCCATCCATCAGTTTGACTTTATCAATCAGCGTCTGGATGTTTTAAAAGACCGGATCAAACCCCTGAACGTCAAAATCGCCTACCAGCGGCCCTGCTCCAACCGTCTGTCGCCCCAAACCGACCGGGTGTTGGATGAAATTTTCGAAAAAATTGGGGCTGAGCGCGTTCCACGGAAATATGACCGGGAAAATGCCCTTTGCTGCGGCGGAGTCCCCCGGGCCCATCAGCGGGATGAACTGGCCGACGAACTGGTGGAAAAAAATATCAATGACATGCTGAAAACCGGCGCGGCCTATTGCGTGTTCAACTGCCCGTTCTGCATGGCCACTTTGGGTCAGGAAGTCGCGGAGAAGGGGCTGATGCCGATTCTGGTCAGCGATCTGGTGCAAAGTGCTTTGGGAGAATAATATGACAACGGATCTGATTACGCGACTTGAAAAAATTGTGGGCCCCCGGTTTGTGTCCGGGGCCGCCGAAGAACGCTATCTCTATTCCATGGACCCGGGGACCATGCCCCCGTCCATCCCGGACGCCGTGGCCATGCCGGCGACGACCGAAGAAGTCCGGCAGATCGTGCTGCTGTCCAATGAACTGAAGGTCCCCGTCGTGCCCATGGGGGCCGGGCTGGTCCTGTCCGGCCTGACCCGGGCCTTGAAGGGCGGCGTGATCATCGATATGAAGCGCATGAACCATATCCTCGAAGTAAACCCCCAAAGCCGCTATGCCGTGGTGGAAGGCGGCGCTTCCGAGGGCATGCTAAAAGCCTATCTCAAAAAGCATCATCCCACACTCAAGCATTCCATGCCCGATGCGCCCCCCATCGCAACCCTTGCCGGTAATATCTGCATTCACGGCTCCGGCCATTTGTCCGTGCTGGGCGGGTCGCATTCGGATATGCTTACGGGCATGGAAGTGGTTCTCCCCACAGGCGAAATCATCCGCACCGGGTCGTGCAGCGTGTCCAAGGGCTGGTTCGCCCGGTCCCCGCTGCCGGATCTTTCCGGCCTGTTCCTGGGCTGGTCCGGCACCACGGGCATTGTCACCAAACTTGGTATCAAGCTGTTTCCCAGCTATAAACACAACGACGTGCTGATTTTCGTGGCCGAAGACCCGGACCTGATGCCGGAGATCATTTCCCGACTCACCAGCGTTCAGGTGGCCGAGGACATGACCCCCTGGATGATGCCGAAGCCGGACTGGGCCCGGGGGTTTCTGCACATCAACATCAGTTATGGGGCTCACACCAAAAAGGAACTGGCCTTTAAGCGGAACCTGCTCCAGGCGTCGGTGCGGGAATACAGCGACCAAAAAATCGCCGGATTTCTGCCCCTGCCGCCGACCCAGAAAGGTCGGTTTTTGCAAATCCCGTCTCCGGATCTGGCCCGGTTCGCGGACCTGCGCCGGGGAGGCGGGTTTGAATATGTGGGCTCCATCATGGCCATCGAGCATTTCCCGGAAGCCTATCGGGCCGGGCTTGCCATCGCGGAAAAATTTCAGGTCAGCTATCCCCTGGGGGCCCGCATCATCGGGGCTGGGCACTGCATGATGTTTTTTTTCGCCTATGCCTTTAACCGGGCCGACGCCGAGGACGTGCGGCGGGCATCACGCGCCCTGGAAGCCACCAACACCGCGGCCCTCGCCATGGGCGGGATTCCCTGGAAAGCGGAACTGCCGGCTCAGAAACAAATCATCGAGAAAATGGATCCGGAGACCTTTGCACTCATGGGCCGGATTCGGTCTGTGCTGGACCCGAACGGCATTATGAATCCGGGAAACTGGGAGAAATAATATGGAACACGAGGAAATCCTGCACCGGTGCTTTCGCTGCGGCTACTGCAAGCTGCCCGGCAATTATGTGGATATCAACTGCCCGGCTTATTTGGCATTCCGGTTTGAAACCTACGCGCCGGGCGGGCGCATGTGGCTGCTCCGGGCGTGGCTGGACAATAAAATAACCGCCGGGTCTCGGTTTGCGGAAATCATGTTCGCCTGTGCCACCTGCGGCAACTGTGTGGAGCACTGCGCGTTTCCGGAGTTCAAGGATCGGCTCCTGCTGGTCTTTACTGCCGGAAAAGAAGCCCTCCTTGATGCGGGCCTGGCCCCGCCGGCGGTGCGGGATTATCTGACAAAACTCCAGAATTACGGAAACGCCTATGGAAAATCCGTGAAAAAAAGCGGGGCCTGGGCCGAGGGCCTG
>PCSG01000280.1:0-198 GCA_002772195.1 Desulfobacterales bacterium CG23_combo_of_CG06-09_8_20_14_all_51_8
GATCTTTCGGCGCTTTTGGAAAAAATTTCTTCGAATCTGATCCCTGAAATTTCCGGGGCCGGAAACCTGACCATCGATGCCCATGCCGCCGGCCGAAGGCCCCGCCCGGAAGAAATCGAAAAACTTAAATCCCGTCATTTTTCAGACAATCTCTCATTTATTGATCAGGCCCGGTTCTACATTTCCCTTGACGCGGCC
>PCSG01000280.1:229-3196 GCA_002772195.1 Desulfobacterales bacterium CG23_combo_of_CG06-09_8_20_14_all_51_8
GCATCATTATCGGCCGTGTTGACGCAACCCCCCTGCTCTCCTATGATCTTACCGGGGCCACTGGAATCGGCCGGATCAACGCTCAGGTCAAGGCCGGAGACATCACCGGACTGCCCGGCATCACGCCGGATGCGCCCGTTTCAGTCTCATTTTCCCTGTCCGGCGGACATGAATTTGCCAAGGTCCTTGACCTGCACCCGTCGGTTTCCCTTGTCCCATCCGACACGAAAGCATCCATCGACATCATAATAAACGGCCTGGACCAGGCGCTTTCCCGATCGCCAATGCCCGCACCGCCCCTGTGGCTGGCTGACCTGAGCGGGGGAATAAAGGCCCACGCTTTTGTCCCGGATTGCAAAAAATTGAAAAATATGGGTGTCCCCGGACTTTCCACCATTGATCTTTCCGGACAAATCGATGCCGGATTGGAAGTTCACCTCAAGGCCAATGAATCATTAAACAGCGAGCTGTTTCTGAAGGTCCAGGATATGAATCTGGGATTAGCCGATACCATGAAGGCGGAGTCCATCCGAACCCATCTTGAATTTTCAAAAGCGTATCGGATTGTCTCGGCGGCGCAATCCCAGCTGCTTGCCGCCGGCTCCGGGCTGTCCGACGATGTGATGGATTCTCCCCTCGCCAGCGGACTGTTTTCTGGAAACAGAAATATTTCAAATCACATCCGTCAAGTCCACGAACGCATGAACCCGGACCCGGCCCTGTCCATTGAGAAGGCGGACATTCTTGGGGCACCGTTTCCCCTGGTGCTCGGGGAATCCATAATCATGCTGAACTTTAAAAACGGTCTGCCCCAGCTGGATTATTTTCAGGTCAACCTGTTGGGAGGAACTGCCAACGGCTCCATCTCCCTGGTTCCTGATCCTCTGGAATACGGCAACCAGACAAACAACTTGCCGAAATTTCATGCGAACACGGCCCTGAACTTTTCAGGCATTAATTTTGCGGAAATTTTCCCCCAGGCCTTTTCCAAAGACAATCTCAAGGAAGCCGACCTCAGCGGCCTGCTCTATGCGGATTTTCCCATAACCGACCAGCTTCAGGATATTCTGGAAAACGCGGAAATCCGCATTGAATTCACCCGCATCGGCGCCCGCGCCCTGGAGCGGATTTTATACGCGCTGGACCCCTATGAAACCAACGAGGCCATGGCGGCCCAGCGCCGGCTCCTGAAAGCCGGATTCCCGAAACAGATCCGCCTGGACATCCGGGATGGATTTCTCTCGCTGAAAGGGGATGTGGTCATAAAGGGCGTGACCATCGCGCTGCCCGCCATACGCCGCCTGAATCTTGCGCAGATTCCGGGAATGGCACGGTTCCAGGGGCGTCTTTCGGGCCTTACCCCGGTGCTGTCGATCCTGCAAAAGCTTTCTGCGGAAAAAATCGTGATTAACCGGCAAACAAACGTTGTTTCTTTTGAGTGAAGGATCAGACCATGAAAAAAATCATCTTTTTTTTGATCGCCGCCGGGATTTCCGGATGCACCCTGGCGGACGTCAAGGTGGAAGTGCTCAGTGAACGAACGGCCCTGGAAAACCAGGTGCTGGGGGCCTATAACTCCCTTGACGCGCAAATGCTTCTGGCCGCCTCCGTCCGGGGGGTGGATACGAGCGGGGCCATCACCCGGCCGCCGGAACACAGCCGGGAATACAAGGACACCATCAGCGCCATGCAGACCATGGATTTCCATAGCGACGACCTGGAAAGGTTCAAAAGTCTGGGGTGGGTGGGCGAAAACAACCAGGGCCTGGTGGAACCGTTCGCCATTGACCGGGCCGCTGTCCCTGAAACATTCAAGGAATTCGCGGACCGGTATTCCGACCCGGAATTCGCCTTTGTGATTTCAAAAATAAACGCGGCCCGGGAAACAATCATGCGTCGTGTCATTCACATGAATGAAAATCTTACTGAAGCCGACCTTCCGGAAGTCAGAAAAATTTTCGCCAAAATCAACGCGGAAAACGCCCGACCCGGCGATAAAATTCAGGATGCCGACGGAAACTGGCAGACCAAAAAGGAGGCCTCATGAAACCCACCCGATTTTTATTCCGGCTGATCCCTTCCCGCGGTCTTTTGTGCTGCCTGCTGATCCCGCTTTTTCTAAATTACGGCAACGCCGGCCCGGTATCCGCAGAAGCGACGGCGGATACGGACCTCATCCACCCAGCCGTCCAGATCACTTCCCGCACGGAGCCGGTGCTGGATATGGCGATATCAGCAGACGGAGCCTATATCGTATATGTGAGCGGAGACGACAAACCCACCACTCTCTGGCTGGCGTCCGCGGACCCGGCGATCATCCTCCTGCCCGAAAAGCTTGCCGGCGGCGTTTCAGCGAAATCATCCCCTGCGATTTCCGCTGACGGCCGATATGTGGCATACGTGGACACGGATTTTGACGTCAAGGGAGACATCTATGTGATGGACCGGGAAACCCCGAATGAAAAACCCTTACGCCTGACCGGTCGCGATACGGAAGACGGGGGGCCGTGTTTTTCGCAAGACGGGCGGTTCCTTTATTTTCATCAGGCCACGGGCAATCGTCCCCGCCGACTGGTTGCCATGGACCTCAGTAAAATCGGCCAAGGCCCCGCCCCTATCCCCACCGGCGGCGACGCCATGTTCTGCGCTCTTTCACCGGACAGCCGCCATCTGGCCTTTGTTTCCGTTCGCCATGACACTTCCGGCGATCTTTTTCTGATGGATACGCGTTCTCAGACAGTGCGTCAGATTACCAGCGGTCCGGCCATTGACATGTTTCCCCAGTGGTCGCCGGACAGCCGGGTCCTTTATTTTTCGCGCATCGGATCGGACACCACCCATGACCGGCGGCTGACTTCCGAAGACCATTCCATTATCTGCCGGATTCGCATCGATGAACCGGACAGCATCCCGTTTCCATTGACCCCGTTAAATTTTGTTTCCTTCAAACCCTTTGTCGCCGGGGGC
>PCSG01000280.1:3303-5130 GCA_002772195.1 Desulfobacterales bacterium CG23_combo_of_CG06-09_8_20_14_all_51_8
CCAAAAAATCGCAAGCATTATCCCCTATGATCCTTACCTAACCCTGCTGGCTTATATCAAACTCATTGAAAGCTTCCCCGGAGAGGGAAAAATGGCAGCGGCATCCGGCCTTGCGGCGGCCCATGTGTTCGCCGAACTCGACCTGCCGGAATCGGCCCAGGGGGCCTGTCAGTTCGTGCGCACCCAGTACCCGGACATTCTGCCGGAATCCATGCTCGCGGAAATCCGACAAATCGGCATTGAATTTCAAATGGCCGGGCAGTCTGCCGCCGCAGCGGCCGACATCCGGGCCATTTTTGAAAAAAGCCTGGCCCGGTTAAATGAAATCGCCGAAAACCAGCCCGGAACCCTTGCGGCGGCCGCCCGGCTGGAAAGCGCAACGCTGGTGATAAACGGCAGTAAGTCCCTGCCGGACCTGACTAAAGCCCTGGAATGGTTGGATTCAATGGCGCGTGATGCCGCCGCCGCAGACGACCAGCGGGCCGAAGCCCTTTTTTTAAAAGCGCAAATTTTTAAACAAACCGCCACTCCCGCCCTGGTTACTGAAACGTTGCGGAAAATTCTGCTCGATTATCCAAAGGCCCACATCTGGGTGGATAAAGCGGTTGATCGGTTTATCGACACCATTCTTACGGACTTCGCCCACGATGACCTGGACCCAAAAATCCAGAAACTGCATCTGACAGCCATGGAAAATCAAACCGCGGCCCCGGCCCTTTCCATGGGCGCATTAAACCGCATTGGAGACTTGTATTACGAATCCGGGGACCTGGTTCAGGCCAAGGCCGCCTTTCGGCATGTTCTGGATACATTTCCGGAACTCACCACCCAGACGGCGGCGGCCCGGCTGTCCCTTGCCGAAATTCTCTTCCGGGAGGAAGAATTCCGCCAGGCCATTGATCTCTATGAAACGGAAATCAATCTGAGAGACGCCACAGACCGAATCTATCAACTGGCCCGGCAGGGATATATCCGAAAAACGGTGGCTGCCGGAGAATTTTATTTCCGGCTGGGAGAAATCCCCTCGGCCCGCAGCACCTTTAAGGAACTCCTGGACTATGATCCGCAGATTGTCGAAGCCCACCGCGGGTACATTAAATGTGCAGCCGTTTCCGGGGACATTGAAACCGTGTTGAATCAGTACCAAAAAGAACTCGACGCCGCCCCCGATGATCCCATAAAACTTTACGCGACAGGCCTGTGCCTGACCTACCGGGAGACACTGGAATCAGCCCAGGAAGCGGAAAAACTCATTAAAAAAGCCGCCCGTTACAACAGCAGCGTTGAATATTTTCATCAGACCCTCGGCTACATTTATGAGGTCATGGAGACTGTTTACGGGAAATCCGGCTATCTGGAGCGGGCGTTGATGGCCTACCAGAAAGCGTATTTTCTAAACGACCCCGTCCATAATGCGGAAAATGCGGCCAATCTGGAACTCAATCTGGGCAATGCCTACTATCTGATGGGCCAGTATGGAAAGGCGTTTGAATTTTATGAAAAGCGCCGGGTCAGAGGCTCTGAATTTTCCGATCCCAGCACCCGCATCGTTTTTCTAAAACGTCTCGGAGAAAGCGCTTTTCAGAACAATGATATTCAGACCGCCATATCCGCCTACACGGAGGCCATCGGCCATATTGACGCCCTCATTGATCCTCTGGCCCCGTCCCGGGCCTTTGACCGGCTCAACCGGTATATCACAGAGCGCATCACCGGCCCGGCTGCAGGCAGCCCGGAAACCAAAGCCAGGGCTGAAAGTATCGCCGAACAGCAGTCCGGCTTAAACCTTTCGGCTGCGGAGTTTACCAGAACCACGGCCCCGCCGCC
>PCSG01000280.1:5137-5290 GCA_002772195.1 Desulfobacterales bacterium CG23_combo_of_CG06-09_8_20_14_all_51_8
CAGTGGCAAATGTATCGGAAAAACATGGAACAGCTAATCGATGCCCAGAGAGAGCTCAATGAGTCCGCCGTCCAACTGGCAAAAAAATTCAATGCCGCCATTGCCGGGACCCCGGGGGCCTTGCCGGTGGACAAACCAGAGGAAAATATGGAG
>PCSG01000384.1:0-147 GCA_002772195.1 Desulfobacterales bacterium CG23_combo_of_CG06-09_8_20_14_all_51_8
CCGGAAAAAAAATATTCTGCTGGCCATTTCCCTGATGGATGCGTCTAAAACCTATGATGCGGCTGAAATCAACCGCCTCTATGATGAGACGATATTCCAGTACGCAGTAGACGCCTCCGGTGCCATCGTGGATGTTTCCGACAAAAC
>PCSG01000384.1:216-400 GCA_002772195.1 Desulfobacterales bacterium CG23_combo_of_CG06-09_8_20_14_all_51_8
TTATATCATTCCCATCGACACCCAGGGACTGTGGGGGAAAATTTACGGGTATCTCGCGTTAAAGGACGACGGGTCCACCATCGAGGGGTTTACGGTCTACAAACATTCCGAAACACCGGGCCTGGGCGGGGAAATTGAAAACCGCTGGTTTCAGAAAAATTTTGTGGGCAAAAAAATTGTGGAT
>PCSG01000384.1:632-5280 GCA_002772195.1 Desulfobacterales bacterium CG23_combo_of_CG06-09_8_20_14_all_51_8
AAAATGAAAATTAAAAGCAAGGCCCTGAAAATCCTTTTGCGGCCCATATGGACCGACAACCCCGTCAACATCCAGATGCTGGGGATCTGCTCGGCCCTGGCCGTGACGGTCCAGCTCAAAACCGCCTTTGTCATGGCCCTGTCCATGACCTTTGCGGTGTCCTGCTCCAGTTTCATGATTTCTCTGATGCGGAAACAAATCCCCAAAAATATTCGAATCATCGTCGAACTGTCGGTGATTTCGACCTTTGTCATTATCACCGACGAATTCCTGCGGGCCTATATGTATGACATCAGCAAACAGCTTTCCGTGTTCGTGGGGCTCATCATCACCAATTGCATTGTCATGGGCCGGGCTGAGGCATTCGCCCTGTCCAATCCGTCCCACCTGGCCTTTATCGACGGGATCGGCAACGGGGCGGGGTATGGATCGGTTCTGATGCTCATCGCCTTTATCCGCGAACTGCTCGGTTCCGGAAATCTCTTCGGATTTCAGGTGGTGCCGGATGCGGTCTATGCCCTGGGATACGAGGACGCCGGATTCATGCTTCTGGCCCCGGCGGCCTTCATCATCATCGGCCTCATGGTCTGGCTCCAGAAGACCCTGACAAAAGGCGGGGAATCTGACAAATGACGGAAAACCTCGTCGGTCTTTTTTTATATTCAGTGTTTACTGGCAATATTCTGCTGGCCTATTTCCTGGGCATGTGTTCGTTTGTCGCGGTCTCCAAAAACATCAACACGGCCATTGGCCTTGGCCTTGCCGTGGTGTTTGTACTCACCGTCACCACGCCGGCCAACTGGCTGATTTATCATTACCTCCTGGCTCCCGGGGCCCTGGCCTGGGCCGGGCTGCCGGATGTGGATTTGAGTTTTTTCAAATTCATTCTGTTTATCGCGGTCATCGCCGCCATGGTCCAGGCCATTGAAATCCTCATCGACCGATTTTCCGCGGCCCTCTATGCCGGGCTGGGGGTATTTCTGCCGCTGATCGCCGTCAATTGCGCGATTCTAGGCGCATCTCTCTTCATGGTGGAGCGAAACCAAACGTTTCTGGAATCCGTGATTTTCGGGTTCGGGTCCGGGGTTGGGTGGCTTATGGCCATTACCTCCATGGCCGCGATCCGCATCAAGCTGCGGTATGCGGACCCGCCCCCCGGCATGGAAGGATACGCTTTGACCATGATCGTCACCGGGCTCATGGCCATGGCGTTTATGTTGTTTTCCGGGATTTCGTTTTAATATGATTTATGGTTTGAGCATATCGGTTTTTACAGCGGTCATCAGCGTATTGGTCTTTCTGCTGCTGTTTCTGGAAGCCCGGGTGGTCAAGAAAGGCGACCGGACGATCATTATCAACGATGATACGGAAAAAAGCATCGAGACCCCGGCCGGGATTACGCTGCTCGCCGCCCTGTCCCGTCATGATATTTTTCTGCCCTCCGCTTGCGGCAGCGGCGGGTCCTGCGGCCAGTGCCGTTGCAAAATCAAGGAAGGCGGGGGCGATATTCTGCCCACGGAACTGCCCCATCTGTCCCGGGCCGAAAAAAAAGAAAATATCCGGCTGTCCTGCCAGGTCAAGGTGCGGGAGGACATGAAAATTGAAATCCCGCCGGCAATTTTCAGTATCCGAAAATTCAACGCCACGGTCCGGTCCAATGAAAACGTGGCGACTTTCATAAAGGAATTGGTTCTTGAAATGGATCCGGGAGAGCGTCTGGAGTTTCAAGCAGGGACCTACATCCAGATCGACATTCCGGAATACAAGGTCCCGTTTACCAGTTTTGATGTGGCCGAGCGGTTTACCGCGGCCTGGGAAAAATTTAACCTGTGGAACCTTCACGCCGAATCCGACGCGCCCGTTTTCCGGGCCTATTCCCTGGCAAGCCCTCCCTATGAGGACACCCGCCTGAGATTCACCATCCGCATCGCCACACCCCCGCCGAACGTTCCGGGCGCACCGCCGGGCGTTGGCTCTTCCTACGTGTTCAGCTTAAAGCCCGGTGACCGGGTGACCTTCAGCGGACCTTACGGGGATTTTTTCGCCAAGGACACGGATCGGGAAATGTGTTTTATCGGCGGCGGGGCCGGCATGGCTCCCATGCGCAGCCATATCTTTCATCAGCTCAACACCCTTCACACAAAACGCAAAATTACCTTCTGGTACGGGGCCCGGTCCCGGCAGGAAATTTTTTACGAACCAGAATTTCGGGATCTGGCGGAAAAAAACGATAATTTCACCTTTAACATTGCCCTGTCCGATCCCCAGCCCGAGGACCATTGGGATGGCATGACCGGGTTTATCCACCAGCGCCTGGCCGACAGGTATCTGGCCTCCCATCCGGACCCCCAGGAAGTGGAATATTATATCTGCGGCCCGCCCTTGATGCTCTCCGCCGTCCTCCAAACTCTCGACAGTTTCGGCGTCGAGCCGGAAATGATCGCCTATGATGATTTCGGGTGATTCCTTCCGCCGATGACACGGTCTATCTCTTCGGATTTGCGGGAAGGCTTGGGTGGTGCTGCACCGGAAAAATGGAATCAGAGGTTATCCGCGTCTCTATGTAACATGCTTGATGTAAATGGCATCCAGCGGGCAGGCCTCAATACAATCCCAGTAGGCCATGCACATGTCCTGGAAAATGATGGGGGATTCAAAAGCGCCGTCGATCTGTTTGATCACTTTATGGGTGCAGGCCGATACAGCCGCGCAAACTCCCTTTTCAGAGTTGCATTCCCTCGGGCTGCACCTTTCATAATCCGCCATTGCAAAAGATTTTTTGGATTGTATATTCATTTTTCATCCATTATGTGTCCCTGCCCCTATTAGGTTTTATTCCGGACACGGCCGGGTGGAACGCTAAAAATAGTAAGCGTGCAACGGCTACTTCCTAAAATGCAGATCGCACCGGATCGTAAGGTCGCCTGCCAGACGTCTGGCCTCGTCTTCGATGCTCCGATTCTCCTCCGGTGTGTGGGTCATGCCGCGCAGGACCAGGCCGCTGCCTTCGGGCAGAACGTCAAGGGTGGGAATGAAAAATTTCGGATTCGTGGCGATGCCCGCCCTCACACGCGCCGCAGCAGTCAGCAGTTTCAGCCTTTCCATCGATTCGGTCGTCACGGGCAGAGCCGACAGGGTCTCGACGATTTCCTTGACCGCTGCATCCTCGGTCAGTCCGTCGAGGGTGATCACGCGATCATACTCCGCGGGATCGTCCAACCGCCGGCCATAGAGGGCCTGAAGGAATCCCGACCGTTCCAGGTCTGTTTTTTCGCACATCCATCGGGCCGTTTCATGGCTCACGGACTCGCGGCGGATGATGCGGTCGATGCGCGTCTCAAGCGGCGCCTCCACCCGGATGCGGTAGGCATGAGCGACGTCCTTCAGCAGGAAATTCGCTCCGCGGCCCACGATGACCACGCCGCCCTGCAGCGCTCTTTCGAGGATGTGCAGTTGCAGAAGCGCCGCGAATCCGCGATAGGACCAGTCGTTCTTCTCCCAGACAGTAGGAGAATGTTCGTCCAGGTTTTTCGCCCATTGCTTCCAATTCGATCCGTCCTTCCGGATATCATCGAGGATCACGTTGTGATCGACATACGCATAGCCAAGCTCCTTTGCCGCCGCTTTACCGATCTCCCGGCCGCCGCTTCCATACTGTCGAGATATGGTAAGGATCGGCCTTGGTTCCGTCACCGGCGTCTTTTCTTCCGTCTTGGTCACGTGCCCCTCCTTTTCCTCAGTGTCGGCAGACATCCGCATCCAGAGTTTGCCAGCAACGATCACGCCAATGGCAAAAAACGCCTCGATGGAATATTTCAGAAGGGGGAGCGGATGAAGGCTGTCCGCTGAAACCAGCGATGCCGGCAGCAGCTTCAGTGTAAATGGATCGGTGATCATCATCTCTCCGCCCACCTTGCCCAGAATCGCCGCGCCGATATAGATAATGACCGGATACTTGTCCATAAGCATGGAAAGCAGGTTGCTGGTTAAGACGATGAACGGAATGGACAGGCCTAACCCGAAAATGAGAAGGAATATGTTGCCATGGGAAGCCCCGCCCACGGCCAGCATGTTGTCGAGCGACATGCTGATGTCGGCAATCACGATGATTTTGACCGCCTGCCAGATGGTCGCCGCATTGCGATCCTGCTCCTCATCGGGAGCCCCCTCCATGAAAAGCTTGACGGCGATCCAGAGGATCAGCGCGCCACCCGCCAGCTTCACGTAGTGGAGCTGGAGGAGCTGGGCAACGAAGAACGTGAGGACCACCCGCAGGAGAACCGCGGCTCCGGCGCCGAAGATAATGCCCTTTTTCCGCTGATCCTGGGGAAGAGACCTTACTGCCATGGCGATGACCACGGCATTGTCGCCTGCAAGGATCAGGTCGATGATGACGATGCTTATCACTGCCGTTAAAAAATGCCACGTAAATTCAATGTGGCCGAAGAACCCTAAATCAATCATTATTTCTGCTTATTCCATTTGACGAATATTTATATGCCCATGTCATGCATTCGGATTGCATTTTTCATAATCCGCCATTGCAAAAAATTTTTTGGATTGCGCATTCATTCGCAGGTTGTTTTGACTGTTGACTCGGGAAACCGCGACCTGGGGGTGCTATGAAATAACGAGCAAGGGATGTCCG
>PCSG01000296.1:0-4387 GCA_002772195.1 Desulfobacterales bacterium CG23_combo_of_CG06-09_8_20_14_all_51_8
AGCGGCCCGGATTCACTTAAGGATTTATCGGTCACCACGATGATGGCCACGGGCGCGTCAAAAAACCGGAACCCCCGTTCCAGCCACCAGGCCCGTTTTTCCCTGTCCTGCCGCTCGATGCCCATGAGGGTGAATAGTTGCTTGGCCAGAGCCACCTGGCGGTCCCGGTAAATGCTGTCCTGCGGCCATCCCACCACCAGGTGGTCCGGCTGCATGGGCGCCCCGCTATTTAGCTTCTCAACAATTTTTTTCCGGATTTGGTCGAGCACATCTCCGGTAATGACGAAAAATTCCCAGGGCTGGGTGTTCATGGCCGATGGGGCCCGCACCGCCGCCGCCAGGATTTTTTTGATCGTGGCCCGGTCCACGGGGTCCGGTTTAAATCCCCGGATGCTTTTCCGGGCGTTTATGGCCTCGATAATGTTCATGACTGCTCCATTCGTTTTCTATGTTGTTTCCTTAAACTATTTGCTTTTATCCAATATCTCAAGCTATTTTAACCCCGGGGCGGTTTGTCTATAAAAATTATTTTTAAAAGGGGCCGACGGGATGAAATCATATCTGGCAACGTATCAGGCAATGGGCGAAAAAATTGAAGACTACATCCGGCTGGCCACGTTTCCCTTGGCCGTGCAGGTGATCCGGGACAACCCTTCCGGGCCGTCGCCGTACAAGCGGCCGTCGATTGACATGAATATCCGGAATTTTGTGTGCCAGAATTTTAAAATGGCCCGCACCTATGGCTGGACCATGGAAGTCCGGGCGGAGGACACGAATTGCCTTCTGGCCCGTTCCATTTACGGATGGGACCCGGTGACCGAGGAGACGGTCCGGTGGAGCAATGATTTCAGTGTCGGCCTCTATGCAAAGGACGGGGAAACATCGGAACGGCTGGCGGCCCACCTGCACCGGTTTGAAGAAGCGATCGGCGCGCTGGTGATTTCGCCCCTGACCCGGACAAAAGTCATCCCGGATGTGGTGCTGGTGTATTGTCTGCCGGCCCAGGCCATGCGGTTGATTCAGGGCTATCTCTATGTGGCGGGCGGGGTGCTGAATTTTTCTTCCGCCGGCCGCATCGGGTCCTGCCATGAAGGGGTGGTCAAAGCCATCAAAACCGGAGAACCCCAGCTGGTGATCCTGGGAAACGGGGACCGCGTCTGGGGCGGGGCTCAGGATTCGGAAGTCCTGTTCGCGTGCCCGGCCGGCCAGCTCGACGCCCTCATGGAAGGGCTGGCCGCCACTCACCGGGCCGGGCTGCGGTATCCCGTTCCCGCTTACATGAATTATTCCCCCGGGTTTCAGGCGGAATTCGAACAGAAAGCCGATGCCCGGGCCGGCGGCACCATCCGTAAAAAATAGCCCGGGTCATTTCCCGGTACTTTCATGTTGAAAAAGCCGCGGTATTTTAATATGTTGGATTATCTTTAACCGCTGCGTGGCCGGTTTTCTGTCCGGTAATCCGCAAACCGGAGCGTCCAACCCTTTTACGTCGGGAAACGCCATGAAATATCAGAAACTTCTTTATTTCCTCCAAAATGTCGGCAGAGATCCGTCCTCCCTGATGCTTGAAGATTACCTGACCGGCCTGAAAAACCGTCGGTATCTTCTCCATTACCTCAAGAATAATATAGACTGGGCCACAATTGACGACCATCCGGTGTCGCTGCTGAGCGTGGACATTGATTTTTTTAAGCGCATCAACGACCAGTACGGGGCAAGCGTCGGTGACCAGGTGCTGGTTCATGTGGCGAAGATATTGAAACAGGTTTCCGGTAACAAAGGGATTCCGGTCCTTAATGCCGGGGATGAATTCAAGTTGATTCTGCCGGACATAAAGAAACACAACGCCCTGATGATGGCTGCGGAAATCATCGACCAGGCCAATGAGAATTCATTTTTTTCATCCGATGCCGGCGCTGAAATCCCCATTACCTTAAGCATCGGCGCGGCCACGGCTCCGGATGACGCCGCCGCCGCGAAAGAACTGCTCAGTCAGGTTAAAAACGCGCTTCGTCATGCCAAGCAGGCCGGCCGAAACCGTTACAGCGATGCCGGAGAAGTGTCCCGGCAGGCCATCCAGTATCTGGACAGTGCGAGCATCGTGGGCCGGAAATTTCAGTTTACCCAGGTCAGTCAGGCCTTAAAAAACGTCGGCGACGGCATCAGCCGGTTTGTGATTGTCGACGGGGCCACGGGCATGGGTAAAACCAGTTTTCTGGATGTGGTCGAGCGGAACCTGGCGAAAACTAAATTAACGACGGTTCGGGTGTCCGGGGTGATTCAGGAATCGTTCCGGCCCTATTATCTGGTTTCCTACGTTGTCACGGCCCTGATGAACCTTCGGGAAGACATGGGCATCGGCATCCTCGACGCAATGGATGAAGCGGACCTGGACCGGCTGGCCCATATTCTGCCCCAGATCAAAGAAATCGATAGCCCCCTGAAAGAACTCGATGAACCGCATCGGGAAGCCATTTTCCGATCGTTTGTCCAGTTTTTTGTCCGGCTGGCGGAAGGACAATCGCTTGCCATTCTGATTGACGATCTGGATTACGCGGATCCGGCATCCTTGCATCTGCTCCGCATCATCCTGCGGGAAAAATCTCTGGTGCTGTTTGTCTGCGGCACGGCGACCCAGGATCCCAAGCAAAGCCCCCGGGCCATTCCCCTGGAGCTGTTCCGGTCCGCCTACAGCGACGGACTCAGCATCCAGACCATAGAGATGACGCCGCTCTCCGCCGATGACGTTGAAAAGCATGTCAGCGTTATTTTTCCGCAAATGGACATGCCGTATGGCTTTGTCCGGGATCTTGCGGACGTTACCCGGGGAAACCCCCTGTTTGTTCAGGAAATACTCCGAAAAATGATTTCGGATCAGAAAATCGTTCAGTCCGGCAATCGCTGGAAAATACTGAAACTGGAAAAAGGGTATTTCCCCAAGTCCATTGAAGACATTATCCGCAACAAGATTCTTGCCTTGGATGGAGACAGCCAGCGGTTTTTGAATTGTGTGTCCGCTTTCGGGGAATCCATTTCTTTGAGCATGCTCACCGGTGTGTCCGATGAAAAATCCGCCATGGTGCACGAATTTTTAAACCGGATCATCGATCAGGGGATCGTGCGCTCCGATTTCCGTGACAATGATGAAACCGTGCGGTTTCTGAGCAAAGCCATTCAGGGAGTTGTTTATGACGGCATCCAGCCGGAACAGAAGAAAAGTCTTCACGAGCAGATCGGCAATTATCAGGAAAAGCTTTACCAGCATCATCTTCTGCCATCCGCCGCATTTCTGGCCCATCATTACAAACGTTCCGATAATGTTGAAAAGGCCCGGCACTATGAAGAGCTTCAGACGGATTACAACGGGAAAATTTTCAACGACCGGGAAGCGGTTCGGTATGCAATCCAGGATATGGATGACGGCGCCGGCGGCGGGGCTGATGAAATCGGCGATGTCCCCTTAGGCGAGGAAAGCCTGAAATATATCCCGAAGCTCCTCCAGTCCCTGCTGATCACGATCCGGAACACACGCCTCTATCCGCCGGACAGCAAGTCGGTGACCAATTCGGTTCATCAGTTCAGACAACTGGTGGAGAAGGTGCTGGAAGACGTGGAGCGAATCAGCATTATCACGGAAAAAAACAGCATTCTCATCAACGGACAGGCTATCGAATGCGGCAATTTCCAGTCTATTGCCCGGCAAATCATGGATTTCTGGGATCGACTTCAGCTCCGCTGCCTCACGTTTGTGAAAGGGTTTGAAGCAGCCGAACTCATGCTGCTCTTGGGGAGAATCTGCCGGATGGAACCCAAGGAAATCACCCCCGATTACTGGCGGACATTTTCCGAAACCCATCATTTCTCTCATATTTATCCCCGCCAGATAAAATACACGCATGTCGCGCCGGATGTTTCTGAAATGATGCCGGGGAATGGAGATGCGGCGTTTGACAGCTTGTCTGATGATGGGCGGATGGATGATTCCGGGATCGGCGTCGTCCAGCGGGTCATGAGCGCCCTGCTGGGGGCTTACAGCAAACTCAAACTTTATCCCGCCCAGGGGCCCGTGGCCGGAGAAGCCGCCGGGCAGGTGATATCCGAGCTGAAGATGTTTTTTGAAAAACAGCCGGTTTTAAATATCGCCCGGATTGAATCATCGCTTCTGGTTAATGGCGTCAAGCTGGACACGTCGGGTTTTGAAGCCGTGGCAACGAGTTTTATCAAGTTTCTGTCCGATGCCCGGTTAAACAGTGTCACCTTTTTAAGCAAAGTGACACCGGCGGATGTGCTCGGGTTCGTCTCTGCTGCGGCCGGATCTTTTGAGGGGGGACTGAGCGGATCTTTCTGGCGGGGAATCGCGGCGGCAAAGCAGATAAAAGGCATTTTG
>PCSG01000296.1:4416-5208 GCA_002772195.1 Desulfobacterales bacterium CG23_combo_of_CG06-09_8_20_14_all_51_8
CGATCCTTCCGGCGAATCCGATATGGCGGAGGGCTCGGCGGCGGAAGAAATCAAGGCGTCCGAGAAAATGGCCATGGAATTTGACGCCGATGAATTTCCGGCCCGGTTTCGGGACCTTTTTCTTTCCGGAGACCGGAAAGGGGCCGGCGTCCTTCTGGAAAATTTCTGCAAAAGATACAAAATACGTGATGAGGCCGGCAGAAAAGAAATGCTGGAGGTGTTTGACGCCATGACGGCTCCGGGCGACTGGCGTCCCAGCGCCGCTTATTTGAAATTCGTTCTGACCCAGGCCCTTCCGCTGCTCGAAGGGGAGGTCCATCCTGATCTGAATCTCCGGGCCGGTGGAATTCTTTTTTCGTGCGCCGAGAGGTTCATCCTGTTCGGGGAATACGCGCTGGGGTCCTGGGTGTTTGTCAGACTCCGGAATTTTTCAGTTGCCCGGTCCTCTCAGGTTTTTGAAGCGGTCACCGCGTCGGACAACCCCCTGGATGCCGGGACCATCGAAGTCGTCATGGAGGATTTAAAGTCCGAAGACCGGCAGCGGCAGCAGGATGCGTTTTTGCTGATCAGCACTTTGGGGTTTTGGATTGTTCCGCAGCTCATTGAGGTTATCAAGCGGGAAAGCAATATGCGGGCCCGTCATCTGGCGGCGGAATTGATCAAAAACAAGGGGGATAACGCGGTGGCCATGTTCAAAAAATCCCTGATGAACGAGAGCCGGTCGGAATACCGGGCCCGGATTTTGGATGTCATTGATGCCGTGACCGCTGATCTGATGCTGGAACTGGCGGA
>PCSG01000084.1:0-3376 GCA_002772195.1 Desulfobacterales bacterium CG23_combo_of_CG06-09_8_20_14_all_51_8
GTCTTTTTTTGCCCGCCGTTCCTGTTCCGCCAGAAACCCGCTTAAAAGCGCCACCCCGAAACAGGCCACAATGGTGATGAACAGTTTGTAAAGCACATAATTCCAGTTATATGTCTTTAAAATAAAATCCGATTCAAAACCGACGGGGAAAATAACCCCCTGAATTTCCAAGGCGATCAGCACGCTGTATTGAACACTGCAGCAGAAGGCGATAAACAAGGCGCCATTGCGGGAAAGCACCATGCCGCCGTAGATGATCACCACCAGATACAAAAAGGAAAAAATACTGGAGAAACTGCCGGTCACAAAAATAATGGCCGTGATCAGCAGGCTGTCGATAAATATCTGGACATAACCGAAACGGATCAACCGACGGATGCGCGGCAGGACAAGTGCATACACCGCTGAAAAAACCAGCAGGGAGGCGGCAATGCAGTAAATGGAAAAAAGCGGGTGGCGGCCCGGGGGCAGATGGCCGAGAAACCCCACAAACAGAGCCGACCCCAGCAGAACGGCCGCAAACAATGCCCGGAAAAATATCAGCCACTTTAATTTCCGGTACAGATCCTGTGGCGGCTTGTTCTGGGAATCGATTTTCAACGGAAGGCGGTCCTACAGGTTGCCGGCCAACTGGAAAATCGGAAGATACATGGAAATGACCAGCCCGCCGATGGTGATCCCGAGAAACACCAGCATGAAAGGCTCGATCATGGCCGTAAGGTTTTCCACGGCCTGGTCCACTTCCTCATCATAGAAATCCGCGATTTTTTCCATCATGGCGTCAATGGCGCCGGTGGATTCACCCACGGCGATCATCTGACAGACCATGGGGGGAAAAACACCGGTTTCAGAAAGCGAGTCGGCGATGGTCTGGCCTTCGGCGATGCCGGTGCGCACTTTATAAATCGCTTTTTCAATGGTTTTATTGCCGGCGGTTTTGGCCACGATATCCAGGGCCTCTAAAATGGCCACCCCGGAAGACAGCATGGTGCCCATAGTCCGGGTAAATTTGGCCACGGCCACCTTGCGGATGAGAATTCCGATAACCGGCATTTTTAACATCAGGTCATCCACCAGCGCCCGCCCTTTTTCAGTTTTGTAAAAGCGCTTGAATGCCCACATGATCAGGACCACCGCGCCGATAATATAGAGGATGCGGGTCTGGACAAACCGGCTCATGCCCACAACAATCTGGGTGGGTGCCGGCAGCGCAGCCCCGAAATCAGCGAACATTTCCTCGAATACCGGGATAACGAACACAAGGATGACCGCCACCACGGCGACGGCGATCAACAGGGTGACGATGGGATAGGTCATGGCGCCCTTGACCTGGGCCTTAAGTTTGGCGGCTTTTTCCATATAGGCCGACAGTCTCCTTAAAATCACGTCCAGAATACCGCCGGCCTCGCCGGCCGCCACCATGTTGACAAACAGATTGTCAAACTGATCCGGATATTTTTTCAACGCCTCGGCCAGGGTCTGGCCGCTTTCAACGGACCCTTTGATATCCTTGAGCATCCTTTTAAAAGTCGCGTTATCCTGCTGGGACTGAAGGATATCCAGACACTGAATAATGGGGAGCCCTGCGTCGATCATGGTGGAAAACTGGCGGCAGAAAATGATGATATCATGCATGACCACCTTGGGCTGCATGAACGCGACATCTGCAAACAAATCCTTGGGTTTTTTCTTGATCTTATCAACAATAATACCCTGCCTGGAAAGGCTGTTGCGGACTTCCTGATCGTTTGCCGCCTCCATTTCCCCTTTACGAATCTGGTTGTTTTTCCCCCGACCTTCCCACACATAAAGTGGCATGTTCCCTCCTTTACTAACGTTTCCACATGATCAGCACAGACCTGAAAATAGACCCAAAAAACGTTCAATTACCATTTACCGCCAGAAGGCGTTCCGTCTGTTACAATATCCGGTATCCGGGCGAACCGTTCCGGATCATCCCATCCGGATTTTTGACTATGTTTAATAACATATCATTGTAAATAAAACAAATTAAAATACAGGAACGTCATTGCTCAATTGTTTTTTTTTTGGTAACAATCGATAAACGTTTACCATTCCCTGGCGCTTCCGGGAACGATTTTTTACCGACAGGAACGGGCATTTGAAACAGGCCGACCCTTCACACGCTGAAGACCTGACCGTCATCACCACCCATGCGAATGCGGATTTCGACGCCATCGGCTCCATGCTGGCGGCCCATAAATTATATCCCGGCTCCCTGGTGATCTCGCCGGTGTTCAATGAAAAAACATCCAAAAATTTCTTTGTTCATTCCATGGCCTATCTCTTTGATATGATTGATATCAAAGAGATCGACACCACCCGGATCGGCACACTGGTGATCGTCGATACCAAACAGGCCGGCCGGATCGGAGAGCTCTCGGAAATTCTGGACCGGCCCGGGCTTAAGATTCATATTTTCGACCATCACCCGGCAAACGAAAAAGATATTAAAGCCCATTATTCGGTCGATACCCCCACCGGCGCCAATGTGACCCTGATAGCCGAAATCATTCAAGATAAAAAAATTGAGATTTCCGCCGAAGAAGCCACCATCATGTGCCTGGGCATCTATGAGGATACCGGCGCGTTCACTTATCCCTCCACGACGGAACGGGATTTCGCGGCGGCCGCGTTTCTGGTGTCAAAGGGGGCGGATATCGCCACTATCGCCAATCTTATCGCAAAGGAAATGGATACCCTCCAGATCGGTCTGTTGAATGACATGATCAATGCGGCGACCCACCATAAAATCAATGGCGTGGATGTCACGATCACCATTGTCTCGTGTGATGAATACATCCATGACATGGCGTTTCTGGTTCAGAAAATGATGAAAATCGAATCCCTTTCCGCCATTTTCGCCATCGCGCTGATGAAAAACAAAATTTACCTGTCCGCCCGCAGCCGAACGGCGGATGTGGACGTAGGCGCCATCGTCACGAAACTCGGCGGCGGCGGGCACAAATTCGCGGCGGCCGCCACCATCCGGGACAAAACCCTGGCCCAGACGGAAACCGAACTGCTTGATCTCCTGAACCAGCATATTCAGTCCAAAAATCTGGCGGCCCATATCATGTCGTCCCCGGCGATTTCAGCGGAATCCGACATCACCTGCAAAGATGCCCGGGACTTGCTGTCGCGGTATAATATCAACGCTCTGCTGGTGGTGAAAACCGAGAGCGGCACAAAACGGCTGAAGGGGTTCATCTCCCGGCAGGTCATTGAAAAAGCCCTTTACCATTCTCTGGACAATATTCCCATCAGCGAATACATGACATCGGAATTCGCCGTTGTCGGACCGGATGCGGACCTTTCCGAAATCCAGCGGAAAATAATTGACAACAAACAACGG
>PCSG01000084.1:3397-5253 GCA_002772195.1 Desulfobacterales bacterium CG23_combo_of_CG06-09_8_20_14_all_51_8
GAAACCATCATCGGGGTCATCACCCGCACGGATCTCCTCAATATCATCGTCCAGGAATCCAACGACAAGAAACAGCATTTCACCCCAGAAACAACCGGGTCCGCCAATCCCCGGACCCGGAACATCACCGCCTTCATGAAGGAGCGCCTGTCAAAACGCATCCTCGACCTGCTGCGGCACATCGGCAAAACCGCCGAACAGATGGAATATTCCGCCTATGTGGTGGGCGGGCTTGTGCGGGACCTGTTTCTCTACCGCCACAATGAAGATATCGATATTGTGATTGAAGGCGACGGCATTGAATTCGCCAAACGGTTTTCCCCGCTTTATGGCGCGCGCATTAATACCCATGAAAAATTCGGCACCGCGATGATCATTTTCCCGGATGGGTTTAAAATCGACGTGGCCTCCGCCCGCAGGGAATATTATCAATTTCCCGCTGCCCTGCCCACTGTGGAGATGAGTTCCATTAAAATGGACCTGTTCCGCAGGGATTTTACCATCAACACCCTTTCCGTGGCCCTCAACCCCACCGCTTTCGGGCATCTGATCGACTTTTTCGGGGCACAGCGGGACCTGAAGGAAAAAGTGATCCGGATCCTGCACAACTTAAGTTTTGTGGAAGACCCCACCCGGGCCTTCCGGGCCGTCCGGTTTGAACAGCGTTTCGGGTTCACCATCGGAAAGCTCACCGCAGGCCTTATCGAAAACGCGGTGCGCATGGATTTTTTCAAACAGCTTTCCGGGTGCCGGATTTTTTCCGAGCTGTCTCACATTCTAAAGGAAGACAACCCCATCCCCTGCCTGATCCGGCTCAATGAATACCGCCTGCTGGCTGTGGTGGACCCGGCCTTTGCATTAAACGACAAACTCCTCGACTGTTTTACCACCGCCAAAAAGGTCATTTCCTGGTTTGACCTGCTGTTTACCGAAGAGTCCTACATGCGGTGGGCGGTATATTTTCTGGTCATGCTCCGGCATATGGACGGGGCCAAATCCGAAGAAATCTGCCGGCGGCTGGAGCTGGCTCCCAAATACCGAAAATTTTTCACCCAGGACCGGCTCCAGGCGGAAACCCGCTTAAACCAGCTATACCGGACCATGCCCGGCAAAGCCAGCGATATCTACCGGGAACTGAGTGACCTGAAAATCGAACAGATTCTCTACGTCATGGCCATTACCACCCACCAGCGGCTGATTAAAGACATCTCCGCCTATGTCACCGATCTCAGACATGTCCGGCTTTCGGTCAGCGGCAAGGATATTATGGCCCTGGGCCTTCCCCCGTCGCCGGTTTACGGAAAAATTCTCGGATCTGTCATGGATGCGAAACTCAACGGATGGGCGACCACCCGGGATCAAGAATTGGAACTTCTGAAAAAACATGTTGCCGACATCTCAAGTCCTTGAATTTATCCTTATCATGACGCCGCTTCTCGTAGCGGTGATCGCCCATGAAGTGGCTCACGGATATGTGGCGTTACGGCTGGGAGACCCCACAGCCAAAGCCGCCGGCCGTCTGAGCGCAAACCCCCTTCGGCATCTCGATGTCTTCGGGTCTTTGATTCTTCCCCTGATGCTCAAACTCTCCGGCGCGCCGATCCTGTTCGGTTACGCAAAACCCGTGCCGGTGAATTTCGCCAATCTCCGGAACCTCCGGTCCGGAACCCTTTGGGTGGCGTCCGCCGGGGTCATCGCCAATTTTTGTCTGGCGGCCCTTTCCGGGGCCGCGTTTCAGATGATGCTTTTCATGTTCGGGCAGTTTGCAGCACCCGGCCCCTTCCTGCTGATCATCCTCAAACTGCTGGCGTACAGCGTCATGATCAACCTGGTGCTGGCCGTCTTTAATCTGATTC
>PCSG01000084.1:5272-7504 GCA_002772195.1 Desulfobacterales bacterium CG23_combo_of_CG06-09_8_20_14_all_51_8
CTGGAAATCAGCAGAAAATTCCAGCGAATCGAGCCTTTCGGAGTTGTCCTGCTGATTCTGCTGCTCTTAACAAATTCACTTGATCTTTTGATGAAATTTTTTATAACTCCCATAATGAACTGGCTGCTCAATATCTGATTCTGACCCGAAAAAAATTTCAACAGCCTCAAAATTCCCAGGAAATATATTCAAATGTCTGAAAAAAAACGCATCGTCAGCGGCATGCGCCCCACCGGACCGCTGCATCTCGGCAATTATCACGGCGCTTTAGAGAACTGGATCCGTATGCAGGACACCTATGATTGTTTTTTCTTTATCGCGGACTGGCACGCCCTGACCAGCAATTACGAAAATCCCGGCGACATCCCCGCCTTCACCCGGCAGATGATCATCGACTGGCTGAGCGCAGGTCTGTCCCCTGAGAAAAGTACCCTGTTCATCCAGTCCCACATTCCGGAACACGCCGAACTATTTCTGCTCCTGTCCATGATCACCCCGGTTCCCTGGCTGGAGCGCAACCCCACCTACAAGGACCAGATGGATCAGTTGAAAACCAAGGACCTGTCCACTTTTGGATTTTTGGGATATCCGGTGCTTCAGGCGGCGGACATCATTATATATAAGGCCCAGGGGGTGCCCGTGGGTGTGGATCAGGTGCCCCACATTGAAATCACCCGGGAAATCGCCCGGCGCTTCAACCATCTCTATGGCCAGGTATTTCCCGAACCTGACGCCATTTTGACCAAATCCGCGAAAATTTTAGGCACGGACCGCCGTAAAATGAGCAAAAGCTATGACAACGCGATCTATCTGTCGGATGCACCGGAAGCCATCGGGAAAACAGTCTCCCAGATGATCACCGATCCCCAGCGGGCCCGGAAATCCGATCCCGGGAACCCGGATGTCTGCAATGTGTTTGAATTTCACAAGCTCTATTCTCCCGCATCTCTGGTTTCAACCATCAACGCCGACTGCCGTATCGCGAAAATCGGGTGTGTGGAGTGCAAAAAACAGATGGCGGCCCATCTGATTACCGTGCTAACCCCCTTGCGGGAAAAGAATGAGTATTATAAAGACCATCCGGAAATCGTGGACGACATCCTCCGGGCCGGCGAAGAAAAAGCAAGGCGGGTGGCAAAAGACACCCTGATGGAAGTGCGGGCGGCCATTCATTTATAAGGTCGAAGGTATAAGGTCGAAGGCTGAAGGGAAAAGACTGGAGTTCGGGCCGATGACAAGCCACACCTATGAAATCAAGCTGGAAAAAATCTTTGAAGGTCCCATGGACCTTCTCGTGCATCTGATCAAGAAACACGAGGTGGATATTTATGATATTCCCATCGCCCTGATCACCGATCAATTTCTGGCATACCTTGACTGGATGCAGTCCTTAAACATTGAAATCGCCAGCGATTTTCTGGTCATGGCGGCCACCCTGGCCCACATCAAATCCCGCATGCTTCTACCCCGGCAGCCATCTGAACCGGAGGACGGGGAAGAAGCGGATCTGCGCATTGAAATCGCGGGCCAGCTTCTGGAATATCTTCAAATGAAGGATGTGGCGGAACAACTCAATGAGCGGCCGATCATAGATGAGGATGTGTTCGTCCGGACGCCGGACAAATCGTTTTTTGCCATCGACCCGGAAGAAGAGGTGGTGAAAACCGACCTGTTTGACCTGATTTCCGCCTACCATCATCTCCTTGAAAAAACATCCGGCACTGCGGGCATCCGCATCGTTCCGGAGCGGGTGTCCGTCAAGGACAAAATGACGGAAATCATTGCGCGGCTGGAAGACCGGGGGACCCTCACCTTTCTGGAGCTGCTTCCCCGGCGGCCCCTCCGCAAGGATATCGTGGTCACGTTTCTGGCCATCCTGGAAATCGTCAAACTCAACCTGGTCCGCATTGTTCAAAACGGACCTCACAGCGGACTGCGGCTGTTTTATACCTGATTTTGGAATCACAACCCCCATAAAAATCATCAACCGGATTCGTCTCAGAGGCAGAGCAAGTGGAAGACCTTGAAAACATCATCGAAAGCCTTCTGTTTGTCGCGGAGACGCCCCTGTCCCAGGACCAGCTGAAAGCCGCCATCCCCGAGGCGGAGCCCGGCCAAATCCAGGATGCGGTTCTTGCCTTGAAACAAGCCTATGAAGCGAAAGCCGGCGGATTTTACATCCACGAAGTGGCGGGCGGCTATCAGTTCCGGACCCGGCCGGCTTACAAAGAA
>PCSG01000359.1 GCA_002772195.1 Desulfobacterales bacterium CG23_combo_of_CG06-09_8_20_14_all_51_8
CAAGGCCGGTTTTTTTTGCCAGAAGCAGAATTTCAAGGGGATCAAGGGAACCGTCGGATGCGGTGGAATGGATATGTAAATCAATCGTCCGGGAATTATAATCCAAGAGCCTTCTCAAGCGCTTCTTCTTTGGTCTTGCATTCAATGCACTGCGTGGTGACCGGCCGGGCCTTGAGCCGTTGAAGGGAGATATCCTCCCCGCAGGTTTCACAGACACCAAAGGTGCCGTTTTCGATACGGTCCAGGGCCTGGCGGACTTTTTTGATGAGCTTGTGCTCCCGATCGCGAATCCGCAGTTCGAAATTCCGGTCTGCTTCATAGCTGGCCCGGTCCGTGGGGTCGGGGAAATTGCCCTTCGGGGTATTCATGTCGGATACGGTATTGTCGGCCTGGCTCAACAGATCTTCCATGCGCCTGGTCAAAAGCTCTTTGAAGTATTCCAGATCTTTTTTCTTCATCGCGATGCTCCCCTTTCCGTCATCATGCATAAAGAACGGTGACTAAAAATAGTCTTTATGCCGTTCGGCTTATGCTTTTTCAGAAGATGGAATCATTACCATGGTTTTTTTTTAAATGAAAGTAAAAATTTTAATCCGGATTCGAGGGGACAGTCGAATCTCAAGTAGTTTGAGATGGAGAAAGCATACAATACAGGGGAATGCCGTTCAAGAAGGAAATAGGGAAGGCGGGTGGGATTTTTTAAAAAATGGCACGGATCAAGGCTGTCAGGGGTCCAGATGAAAAAGTTTCCGGGTAAAATCCAGATAAACGGCTTTATTTCGGTGGGCCCCGGGATTTTTCAGAAAACGGGCCGGATCATGAAGTGCTTTTTTGATGACGGATTCCGCCATCCGTTCAAACGCCTGCCGGTCGGTTTCCGTCAAGAGGGGCAATGCCTGGAAGGTTTTTGCCAGTTCCGCCGTCAGGATGGCGCCCAGCTTTTCCCGCAGATCGATAATGGTCGGCACCACATCCAGGCTTTGGTACCATTCGGTGAATTTTATCACGGATTCTTCCACAATTCGTTCCGCTTTGATCGATTCCGCGTTCCGGTTTTCGATGTTTTCCCGGATGGCTCCCTGAAGATCGTCAATGTCGTAAACATAGGCGTTGGGAATCCGGTTGATATCCGGGTCGATATCCCGGGGCACGGCGATATCAATGAAAAACAGGGGCCGGTGCTTCCGGGAGCGCATGGCCGGTTTGACCTGGTCTTTTGAAATGACATAGGCTGGAGACCCGGTTGAACTGATAATGATATCCGCTGTTTTCAGTGTTTCCGGAATTTCTTCAAGATGGATGGCCCGGCCCCGGAACCGGCCGGCCAGTGCCACGCCCACGGAAAAGGTCCGGTTCGCTACCAGAAGATTCATGGAAGCCGTGCTTCGGATCAGATGTTCCACCGCCAGCTCCGCCATTTCGCCGGCCCCGATCAAAAGAATGGTTTTGCCATCCAGGGTATCGAAGATTTTTTTCGCCAGTTCCACGGCCGCATAGCTGATGGACACTGCGTGTCCGCCGATGCCGGTTTCTGTGCGGACCCGTTTGGCAGTCGAAAACGCTTTGTGAAGCAGACGGTTTAAGATTAGGCCGGTGCTTTTCAGGGTTACCGCGGTTTTAAACGCCTCCTTAAGCTGGCCCAGGATCTGCGGCTCGCCGATCATCATGGAATCCAGGCTGGCCGCCACCCGAAAGACATGCAGAATCGCCTGACTTCCGGAATGAACATAAACGCATGGCTTGAGATGCGCGGGGGCGATGGCTTTTTTTTCAGTGATAAACGATGAAATGGTGTCAATGGCCAGGGACTTATTTTTGGTCACCAGAAGCACTTCGACCCGATTGCAGGTGGAGAGGATCATGGCTTCGCGGATGGAAGGCGCTTTTTGAAATAATTTCAGGGCGGCTTCCGTTTCTTCAGCGGAAAACGCCAGTTTTTCCCGGAGTTCCACCGCTGCGGTTTTATGGTTGACCCCCAGCACCACGATGTCGGATAAGTCCGGGCCGGGTTCTGCGAGGATCATCGGGTCGCCGTTATCATTTTGTAAAAGCGTCATGGTGACCCTCCAGAAGGAAATTAACCCCGAAGAACGTGAACAGCAGGGCCGCAAACCCGATGACCGCCATGATGGCGGCCCGCCGGCCCCGCCATCCGGAAACCAGCCGGCCATGCAGCAGGGCCGCATAAATCAGCCAGGTGATCATGGACCAGATTTCCTTGTTGTCCCAGCTCCAGAATTTTCCCCAGACGAGCTGTGCATAAATAAAGCCGGTGATCAGGCCGATGGTGAGACTGGTAAACCCGGTGACAATGAACAGGTAGCCGGTTCGGTCCAGAAACTCCAAGGACGGCAATCGTTTTAAAAAAAACCGGCTGGATTTGGTTTTGATGGCATTCTCCTGGACGAGATAAATCAGACCGGCGCCGCAGGCCAGGGCCAGGGACGCTTCCGCGATGAAAATGATCACGATATGCAGAACCAGCCACAGGCTTTTAAACATAGGGGTGGGCGCAACCGCTACGGACGGGACGCAAAACGCGGCAATTATGACGATGGTGGCAAGTGGGGCCGCGTAGGCTCCTAAAATATTGAGCCGGTAGCGGTACTTGATCAGGAGAAAAACCCCGGTCAGGGCCCATCCCGCAACCACAAGGGTCTGGTGGAGATTCTGGGCCGGGAAATAGCCCAGCCGGTAAAATTCAAAGCCGATCAGGGCGGTATGAACGACAAATCCGGCCGTCATCAGGCCATAAGCCACCCGGTGGCAGACCTCTTTCTGGGCGAAGAGAAAGATAATATATCCGGCGGCGCTGAGCAGATACAGTAATATAATGACGAACAACAGGGATGACATGGTGGCGCTCCTAAACGCTTTGTTGTTTCAGACGGTTTTCCCGGAGCGCATCGGCGATGAGGCTGTCAAAATCGAAGCCTGGGCCCAGAACTTCCAGAAGCGCCTGGTTGATGCGGTCTTTTTCGTTGTGCTGAATCATTTCCAGCAGGTTTTTTTCGATCAAGGTTTTAAAAAGCGGCTTATGGGCTTCCGGCGCGTGTTCCGTGTCCAGCAGTTTTTTCCGAATCGCCCCCATGAGCAGGAGAAACCGGGCATACTCGTCTCCGAAAAAAGTTTCAAGGTCTTTTCGCAATTTTTTAGCGAATGCCGGACTTTTGCCGGAGGTGGACACCGCGATGCACAGGTCTCCCCGCCGGATGATGGAGGGGAGGATAAAGTTACAGATATCGGGCACATCGGCGATATTGCACAGCATGTTCCGGCGCTCCGCATCCGCGTTAATTTGCCGGTTCAGGGATTCGTTGCTGGTCGCTCCGATCACCAGGAATTTTCCCGCGAGATCATTTGTTTCATAGGGCCTTTGAAGCATAATCAGGCGGGGGGTTTGAGCAATCTTTTGGAAAGATTCGGAAAATTCAAGGCTGACCACGGTCACCACGGCCCCGCAGTCCATCAGGGTTTTCACCTTGCGCGCGGCCACGGGGCCGCCGCCAACGACCAGGCAGTTTCTGTCTTTTATGTCTAAATTAACGGGATAAAACATAACGATTCATCTAAAAAATCAAGGCGCAGATCCACGTGTTCAATCTTCCGGGCCAGATGAAGATTGGCATGCTTGAAGAGAAACTGAAACGCCCGAATGTCCTCGTTGATGGCTTTTCTTTCAAAATTGGCCGTGTCGGTTTTGATGGCGTAAAACAGTCCTGTGGCCAGTTGGGTGGAAAGCTTGATTTTGGCGGCCCGCAGATATTCCGTCATCAGGCTGGCGGTGGCGCCATACTCGGACCGGATGTCCCGGTACGGGGCGGTAATATTTGAATCATCATGGTGGTCGATGATGACATTATAGGGGATTTTTTCAAAGGATTCATGGTGGTTCGGCTGGGAATCAACGATAACGAATTTCGTGTATTGCCGTAGATCTATTTTGGGAAAAGGGATGAGGGTGACGTCCAGCAGGCGGATCATGGCCATGTTGTCCGGCCGTTTGATGGTATTGATATTGGAAATGGTCACACTGGTCACCCGCCGCCACAGAAGCCGTTTTATGGCCATGGCGCTGCCGATGGAATCCGGATCGGCATTGATGGTGATCAGAACAAGATCGGCTCCGGTAAACTGATCGTAAAAGCGGTTTAATTTTTCTGTGTTTCGGGTGGGCACGGGAACCTTGTTTATTCGAATACCTTGATTTCCACGCGCCGGTTCAAATTTTTTCCGATAGAAGTCAGGTTGGAGGAAAGGGGCTGGGCGGAGGCATAAACGGTGGTGGTGAGTCTGTTTCTGAAAACGCCCCGGGCGACGAGATACTCCTTGACAATATTGGCCCGTTTCAGGGAAAGTTCCAGATTTTTTTGGTTGGAGCCAATGTTGTCGGTATGGCCGGCGATTTCAAGCCGGACATCCGGGCTTCCCTTGATCAGGGGAACGGCTTTGTCCAGAAGGGCCTGATATACCGGCAGGATATTGAGGTCGCTGTGGTTGAAATGGATGATTTCAAGGGTGGTCCCGGCCGGCAGGGTATCTAGATTTTTTAAAGCGATTTCCGGCAGGAGCGACCCGGTTACCCGGATTTCAGCTCGCCTGTTTTTGGCCTGGCCGGTTTCGGTGTCATTTGAATAAAACGGATCAGCCTCTCCATAGCCGATGGGATACAGCTGGTTATGGGAGATGCCGCTATCGGTTAAGTAATGGATGACGCTTTCAGCTCTTCGTTGGGATAAGATTTGATTATAGGGATCTGAACCGCTGGCATCCGAATGGCCGGCGATTTCAAAAACAAAATCCGAATGATCTTTTAATACAGGCACCTGCCCGTTGAGCAGGAACTGATCATAGGGACTGATGGTGTCTGAATCATAGCCGAAAAAGACGGTTTCCAGAATCATGCGGGGGGGGAGGGCGACGACGCCGGCGAACAGATCGTCGGCCTCTACTGTTTCCGGAGAGAGAAGAATCCCTGGTTTTGAATTAGCTGGTTTTGAATTAGCCGGTGTCGCATTGGCCCGTGTCGTATTGGCCAGTTTCGCATTGACTGGTGTCGCATTGGCTCGGGCGGCAACCGGCGGGGGGGGCTGGGGATGAAACAATTCAGCGCGATAAGCGGATTGCTGAGCCAGGGCCAGAAGGTTTTTAGCAGGCTCATCAAAGCATTTCCAGTAGGCGATGGCGGCCTGCTCACCCAAGGCCATGGC
>PCSG01000294.1:0-4924 GCA_002772195.1 Desulfobacterales bacterium CG23_combo_of_CG06-09_8_20_14_all_51_8
ATTAAAAACCGCATCTATCTGCCGGCCATGCACTTGGGAATGGCCGTGAATTTTGAAGTCACCGATCAGATTATCGGGTTCTACGAGGAACGGGCCCGGGGCGGGGCCGGCATGATCTGTGTCGGATACGCCACAGTGGATGAACTTTCCGGAAACACCACCAATATCGGGGCCCATGACGACGTCTTTATTCCCGGACTCTCCCGCCTGGCGTCCGCCATCAAGGACAACGGCGCAAGGTCCTGCGTCCAGCTCAACCACGCGGGCCGCTATAATTTCTCGTTTTTCTTAAACGGCAAACAGCCCGTGGCCCCATCCGCCGTGGCCTCCCGCATGACCGGAGAAACCCCCAAGGCCCTGGAAATCGGTGAAATAAAAGAAATCATCGACCATTTCGCCCAGGCCGCCCGGCGGGTCAAAAAAGCCGGGTTTGACGCCGTGGAAGTCTTGAGCGGCACCGGGTATCTCATCAGCGAATTTCTTTCTCCCCTGACCAACCATCGCACCGACCAATACGGCGGCTCCCTGGAAAACCGGATGCGGTTCGGTATTGAAATCATGCAGGCCATCCGGGAAAAAGTGGGTAAGGCGTTTCCGGTCCTCGTGCGCATGAACGGCAATGATTTCATGCCCGGCGGCCAGGGAACCGAAGAACTGCGCCAGTACGCCGCAGCCCTCGTAGAAGAAGCCGGCGTGGACGCCCTGAACATCAACGTGGGCTGGCACGAGGCCCGGGTTCCGCAGATTACGGCGGCTGTTCCCCGGGGGGCGTTCGCCTATCTGTCCCGTGGCATCAAAGCGCAAGTAAACGTGCCGGTCATCGCCAGCCACCGCATCAATGATCCGGATACGGCCCGGGAACTCATCGCCGACGGCATGTGCGACATGGTGGCCATGGGCCGGAGCCTCATCGCAGACCCCTGGCTGCCGGAAAAAGCAAAAGAAGGCCGGGAAGAGGAAATTGTCCACTGCATTGCCTGCGCCCAGGGGTGTTTTGACAATCTCTTCAAGCTCAAGCATGTGGAATGCCTTTGCAATCCCCGGGCCGGCCATGAATGTGAAATCGCCTGCGAACTGGCCCTAACCCCCAAAAAAGTCATGGTGATCGGCGGCGGGGCCGCAGGCATGAACGCAGCCATCGCAGCGGCGGACCGAGGCCATGAGGCCAGCCTCTATGAAAAAGGCGATGAACTGGGGGGCCAGCTCCATCTGGCCGGGGCACCTCCGGGACGGGAGGAATTCGCCGAACTGGCCTATGATCTGGAAACCCAGGTGTATTACCGGGACATCGATATCCATTTTGATGAAACCGTGGACGCGGCCGTCATCGACCGGGAACGGCCGGACCACATCATTATCGCTACCGGTGCCGCGCCCATGACGCCCCCCATTCCGGGCGTGGAGCTGCCCCACGTGGTCCAGGCCTGGGATGTGCTGGCCGACCGGGTGTTCACGGGAAACCGGGTAGTGGTGGTCGGCGGTGGTGCCGTGGGGGTTGAAACCGCGCTGCTGCTCGCGGAAAAAGGAACGCTCTCCGGAGACGTGTTGAAATTCCTCCTGGTCAACAAGGCGGAAACCCCGGATGTGCTCTATGAAATGGCCACCCGGGGCACCAAGGACGTCACCATCATCGAAATGATCAACGCCATCGGCAAGGATTTCGGCAAGACAACCCGGTGGGGCATGCTTCAGGATGTGTCCCGCTACGGCGTGAATTATAAAGTTACGGCCAAGGCCCTTGAGATCACTCCCACCAGCGTAAAAGTAGAAACCCCGGAGGATGTTGAAGACCTTCCGGCGGATACGGTGGTGCTGGCGGCCGGGGCCCGGCCCCGCAATGATCTGGAAGAAATCGTCAAATCCAAAGGCATCCCCTATGATGTGGTGGGGGACGCCGGAAAGATCGGCATGGCCTTTGACGCTATTCATCAGGGATTTGCGGCGGGCATTAAAATTTAGCTCATTCTGTCCGAATCTTTTTTTTACCACAGAGAGCACAGAGAACACAGAGAGCTGTTTTTCTTTTTCAAGGCTTTTCTCTGTGTCCTCTGTGGTTTAAAAGATAAAAAATATTCCCCATATATTGAGGAACCTTCATGATAGTTGATTATATCAACCACCAGAAAGAACGCGAGGCCCTGGGCATCCCGCCCAAACCCCTTACCGCCGGTCAGGTCCGGGACCTGACCGGGCTTCTGGAAAACCCGGCAGGCCAGGACGAAGCCCTGCTCCTTTCCCTGATCACAGACCGGGTTCCGGCCGGGGTCGACCCGGCGGCCGAAGTCAAGGCCGGATATCTTGCCGATATCGCGGGTAAAATCCGCCGCTCCCCCCTGATCTCCCCGAAACAGGCGGTTGTTCTCCTGTCCTTCATGGGCGGCGGGTATAATATCGGCTCATTGATCCGCCTGCTGGACGACCCGGATTTGGCTGAAGCCGCTGCAGAGGCTCTGTCCAGGGCCATTTTGATTTTTGACGCCTTTGACGACGTGCTTGAAAAATCAAAAACTAACGTCTTTGCCGAAAAAGTTCTCTTCAGTTGGGCCGAGGCCCGGTGGTTTACTGAAAAACCCAAGGTTCCCGAATCCATCACCGTGACCGTGTTTAAAGTGGACGGGGAAATCAACACGGATGATTTTTCCCCGGCATCCGAGGCATGGAGCCGTCGGACATTCCGCTCCACGCCCTGTCCATGCTCAAATCCCGTATCTCCGAAAACCTTCTCGAAACCATCCAGGCCCTCAAGGAAAAAGGCTTCCCCGTCGCCTTTGCCGGGGATGTGGTGGGCACCGGGTCTTCCCGGAAATCCGCAGCCAATTCCCTGATCTGGCATATCGGCGACGACATCCCCCATATCCCCAACAAGCGGCGGGGCGGCATCGTCCTGGGCGGGGCCATTGCCCCGATTTTCTTCAATTCCCTGGAAGACGCCGGAGCCCTGCCCATTGAATGCGACGTAAGCCGAATCGAGAGCGGGGACATGATCATTGTCCGCCCCTATATTGGGCGCATCATAAAGGCGGATACCGGCGAAGAACTGGCCCGGTTTCAGTTAAAAACACCGGTGATTTTAGATGAAGTTCGGGCCGGGGGCCGCATTCCGCTCATTATCGGCCGGACCCTCACAGAACGGGCGAGAGCGGCTCTGGGCCTGCCGACTTCGGATGTTTTCGAAAACCCCATGGTCTGCAAACTCTCGCCCGGCGGCTATACCCTGGCCCAGAAAATGGTGGGCCGGGCCTGCGGGTGCGTCGGCATCGTCCCGGGAGACTACTGCGAGCCGAAAATGACCACCGTTGGGTCCCAGGACACCACAGGTCCCATGACCCGGGATGAAATCCTGGAACTGGCCTGCCTGAAATTCGCAGCCCCCCTGGTGATGCAGTCCTTCTGCCACACCGCCGCCTATCCCAAGGCCGTGGACATTGAAATGCAGCGCAGCCTCCACGATTTCATCAGGGACCGGGGGGGCGTGGCCCTGCTCCCCGGCGACGGAATCATCCACGCCTGGCTCAACCGAATGCTCCTGCCGGACACGGTCGGCTCGGGCGGGGATTCCCATACCCGGTTTCCCATCGGCATCAGTTTTCCGGCGGGCTCCGGGCTTATCGCCTTTGCCGCGGCCCTTGGGTTCATGCCGCTGGACATGCCCGAATCCGCGCTGGTGAAGTTCACGGGAACACTCAATCACGGAATTACCCTGCGGGACGTGGTCAACGCCATTCCGCTGGCGGCCATTTCCGCCGGGCTTCTGACTGTTGAAAAAAAAGGGAAGAAAAACATTTTTTCCGGAAGAATCATGGAATTTGAAGGATGGCCGGATTTAACTGTGGCTCAGGCATTTGAACTGACCAATGCATCGGCGGAGCGGTCGGCGGCAGCCGCAGCCATTGAACTTTCCGAAGCATCAGTGGCGGCGTTTCTCTCGGAAAACATCCTTATTTTAAACCGACTGATCGAAGAAGGCTACTTTGATGCGGATACCCTGAAACGACGCATTGCCGCCATGGAGGAATGGCTGAGAAACCCGACTTTACTTAGGCGGGACCCCCAAGCCCAATATGCGGCGGAGCTGACCGTGGACCTCGCTTCCATTACAGAGCCGGTCCTGGCCTGCCCCAATGACCCGGATGATGTGCGCCGCCTCAGGGATGTGGCCGGGACCCCCATCCAGGAAGTATTTATCGGGTCCTGCATGACCGGTCCTTCTCATTTCGAGGAGGCCGCAAAAATCCTTGCCGACCGCAAAAACCTGCCGGTCCGGCTGTGGTTGACACCGCCCACGCGGCTGGACGCCCTGAAACTCAAAAACGCGGGCCTGTTCAGCGTGTTCGGAGCCGCTGGCGCCCGCATGGAAACCCCGGGATGCTCCCTGTGCATGGGAAATCAGGCCCGGGTGGCGGACGGGACCACGGTCATGTCCACATCGACACGGAATTTTCCTCACCGCATGGGAAACAACACCCAAGTCTATCTGGGATCAGCGCAAATGGCGGCTGTTTGCGCGATTTTAGGGGAAATACCGGATGTGAAAACATATCAACATTACGCTCTAACCGCCGGCGCTGGTCCCCATAGAGGGCTTTATTGCACTTCGGGCACAACCCATAGGAAAACACCGCATCCGAATGACGCTGGATAAAAGACTCGATTCTTTCCCAGTCTCCGGTGCCGTTCCGGATGCTTTTGCAGTTGGCGCGAATCGGAATAATTCCTTGAAATGATTTATTATTTTTTAACGTTCCTTCCGATTCCGCCGTGCGCGATTGGACCCGGTTTTCAAAATTTTCATCCGCGGCCCGGAGTTCGGAGCGCAGGGCCGCCGTCTGGGTCAACTGGTACTTCATAATCAGAAACACCCAAAACATGACAATATCGTAAAAAGTCAAAAAAACAACTTATTGTCATTCCGGCGAAAGCCGGA
>PCSG01000294.1:4975-10017 GCA_002772195.1 Desulfobacterales bacterium CG23_combo_of_CG06-09_8_20_14_all_51_8
TTTACCAATACATACCGGCACAGCGCAAATCCCGCCGCATAAATCAGGGTTATCTTGAGTGATGTTAAAAAGGCTGCTCGCGTCATTTCGGAATAGACTTACCATAATAAAAACATATGTCCTATCGGCAATCGCCTGAAAATTTTGTCTGATATTTTTGTAGGGATTTATGGTATAAATTATTGATGGATTTTGGGACGGGTTCCCGGATGCCTCGGGATGGACAAACCCTCGCGTCTATTCAAAACTTTCGAAAACAGGGAAGACTCTATGATTAAAATAATTATCGCCGATGATCATTCCATTGTGCGCGAAGGAATGAAACTGATTATCTCGGAAATACGGGATATGACCGTTTGTGACGAGGCCAGTAACGGCAATGACTTGATCGAGAAAGTGCTTCAAAACCAATACGATGTGGCGGTCCTGGATATCTCCATGCCGGGCCCAGAGATTTTGGATATCATCAAGCAGATCAAAAAAGAAAAGCCCAGTATCCGGATACTGATACTCAGCATGCATCCGGAAGAACAATATGCAGTCCGGGTGCTGAAAGCCGGGGCCTCGGGTTATCTGTCCAAAGAAACCGCGCCGGCGGAGCTGGTAAAGGCCATCCGAAAAGTGTCTTCGGGGAAAAAATACATCAGCCCATATTTTGCCGAGAATCTGGCGGATTTTCTGCTATCGGACAATGAAAAACCCGTCCACACAACCCTCTCTGACCGGGAGTATCAGGTCATGTGCAAGATCGCCGCCGGGGAACCGGTTAAAGACATCGCCCGGGAACTCTGCCTGAGCGACAAAACCATCAGCACGTATCGCTCCAGAATTCTTCAAAAAATGAATATGACAAACAATGCGGAGCTGATCCATTACGCCATTAAAAATACTCTGATCTAACCGGATTAACCCTTTTTAAATGCCTTCTTGGACCTGTTCAGGCGCCGGTTTTTGGCTCACTCCGGCACGGGGACCCGGACCGCCACCGTGGTGCCGCCCTTCTGATTCCTTAAAATTTCGATGGTCCCACCAAAGGAATGAATCCGCTCCCGCATCCCGATCAGACCGAATGAATCCGCCTTGGCCAGCTCTTTTTCAGTGATCCCCCGGCCGTTGTCCTCTACCTCAAGGGCCACGTCCCGGCTGGTTTTTGTCAGCTGGACCCGGACATTTGTCGCCCCGGAATGCCGCATCCCATTGGTCAAAGCTTCCTGGCAGACCCTGAAAACCGCGATGGACAGATCTTCTGCCAAAAAAATGTCTTCCGGTTCGATGAACAGGTCGATATTGATGCCGCTTCGCCGCTGATACTCCCCCGCCTGCCATTCAATGGCGGCCGCCAGGCCGAGATCATCCAGCAAACCGGGCCGGAGGTCTGAGACAATCCGCTTGACCGTGCAGATAGACGCATCAATCAGGCCGATGGCTTCCCGGGTTTTTTGAATGAGTTCCGGACGATTTCCAGGAATTTTGGAAAGCAGCCAGGCCCCGTCCATTTTAAGGGCGGTCAGGGTCTGGCCCAGATCGTCATGGATCTCCCGGGCAATGGCGGCCCGTTCCTGCTCGCGGCTGACTTGCAGGTGTTTGGAAAGCGCCCTGTGTTGTTCCTCGCTCGCCCGGAGCGCGTCTTCGGCTTTTTTGCGTTCGGTAATTTCCTCCACCACCCCCATGCCGCCATCAATAGTGTTTCCCTTTGAAAAAACCGGCACGAAATCGACTTTAATATAACTTTTCCGGCCGCCGGTGACGGAAACATATTCCCCTTCATAATGCCCGGGGGCTCCGGCCAATGATTTATTAACCGCCGCCAGCGCCGCCTGGTTGACGACTTTTTGTAAAAGATTAAAACTGATGAGTTTCCCAAAACTCGACCCGTTGATGTCCACATAGGCCTGATTGCACGCCCGGATGATCCCTTCCCGGTCATAGTGAAAAATTCCGACCGGCGCATTTTCAAAAATCAGGCGGTAGCGCGTCTCGGTTTCCGCCAAAAATTTTTCCATGAGCCGGCGCTCACTCACATCCCGGGTGATCCCCCGGAACCCGGTCACCTTGTCATCCGCATCCTTGATCGGAGAAACCGAGGTATCCAGATACCGGCCGACTCCATCTTTCCTGATAATTTTCCACTCAAAGCCCTTTAACGGCTCGCCGGTTTTATACACCTGGTGAAACGTTTCATAGGTTTTGGCGACGTTTTCCAGGTCCATGTACGATCGATAATTTAACCCCTGCAATTCGGATGGCGGGTAACCCAGAATCTGCGTCAGGGACTTGTTAAAAAAAAGCAGATTGCCGGCCAGGTCCACTTCAAAATATCCTTCTTCGATACTTTCCAAAATGGTGCGGTATTTTTCCTCGCTCAGTACCTTCACCTTGTCATTGACAATAAGAACCTGCGCTTTCCTTTCTTCCGCCATTGGCTTGTCCTTGAAATCCTTTTATAAACGATTGCTCCCGTTTCTTCCAAGCGCCTCGCCCACGAGCCTTGAATAGTCTTCTTCCCAAGATGCCTCGGTGTCAAGGTAATGAATGATCACATTCGGGTTGGTTGTATGAAATTTCTTACCTTCCCCCTGATAATGTGAAATAAACAGCAGCCGAAACTTCAAAGCGGGGAATCTTTCGCGTATGGCGGAGATAAACTCGGGAATTTGGTGCGCCTCATCAAAATACGCACCCGATGCCCTGACAAATAAAACAGGGTCTTCCTGGGCCAGCAGGCTTAAAAACCGCCTGATCCGGCGCTTGAACGCTTTCACAACCATTGGGTTTTGCAGATCGTGATGGGGGAAAATGGTATGAGGGCCGGCGAACTGCCGGCGGCCATTTTCAATGCAGGGTAAAAGTTGGTCCGGGAAAAATCCATCAAAGTCGTCCCGGAGAAAATGAATAATCCCCTGGAAGGATGAAAGAATATAGTCAAACGGAAAAGCCTCCCGGCATAGAGCCATCTTTTTTCGCACCACCAGAGACACACCGCACCATCCCCCGATGGAGACAATCCTTTCGTTATGGGTTTCGATATTCATGAGCAGTGATAAGCGGTGAGCATGGGATTGCTCCTTTATCAACAATGGATTCAATGTTGGATCGTTCTTCGACCACCCGACGATGGCCGACATACCATAAAGCATCTGCCTGCTGCAAGCCCAGCCACAAGCCGGGACCATTGCGACGGATTTGCCAATCCCCCCCCTTGGGATAAATGACAACTCCCCGGATGGGATTTTAACCCTTTAAACTTATTGCAGTTACTGCGAATGGTCAAAGCTTTTATCTCAAAATTTTTATCTTGACAATTTATTCATTTAGGAGTTAATAACTCTTTTAAATTTGTCAGGCATAAAAATTTGACCCCATCGCAAGCAAGGGATTTAATGAATATAGGGGGCGTTCCTAAAAAAATATTGACCGGAATGCCGTTTGAATGCATAAATAATTAGAACAGGAAACGAGTTTATATAATTTGTCAAGATCGTCATTCAATAAAAACGGAACTATCCTTGTTCTGAGCCTGATTCTCACCGGCCTCTGCGGGCCGGTTTCTGCCGCCTCTTTCCATTACTCCTTTGCGGCCGGACCGGCGGATATGGGCAGCGAACATAGTGTGATCGGATTTTTCCAATATCATAACGTCGCCTACAAGGAGACTCTGCTGGATGTGGCCCGGAATTACGGACTCGGGTACAATGAAATCGCTCTTTATTATCCGGATATCGATCCGTGGGTGCCGAAAACCGATACCCGGCTGACCATTCCGACCCGGTGGGTTCTGCCCCCAACCCAGTATGAAGAAGTGGTCATCAACATCCCGGAAATGCGGATCTATTTTTTCATGAAAAAAATTGGAATGGTAAAAACTTATCCGATAGGCCTCGGCAGGGAGGGATTTGAAACACCCGTGGGCGCATGCCGCGTTGTGGAGCGGCAGACCAAGCCGACGTGGGTTCCGCCGCCGTCGGCCCGGGAACAATACGGCAGTGCACCCGTGCCGCCGGGACCGGACAATCCCCTGGGGGATTACTGGGTCGGACTGTCCGCCGAACACATCGGGATTCACGGCACCAACAGACCCTGGGGGGTGGGCAGGGAGGTCAGTCGGGGGTGCATCCGGCTGTATCCGGAACACATTTCCCAGTTTTATGAGGAAGTCAGCGTTGGCAACCGGGTGGAAATAATTTACGAACCGGTCAAGGTCGGCATTGAAAACGGTTTAATTTACCTGGAGGTACACCCGGATATTTATGGACAGATACCTGACCTCTTCCAACACGCCGAAACTCTTATCAAACAAAAAGGTCTCTGGGAGCATGTAGAGCAGGATGAGGTGGTCCGATGCGTTGAAGAAAAAAACGGCGTGCCATTTCCCGTGGGATCAGTTGTGAAAGGAGGCGACAGTTAGCCGAAAAATTCAGAAAGTTGTGATTCGTATTCGTTCACTAAACATATAACAAACCCAACAAGGAGAAAAAAAATGAAGAATCTCAAAGGATCCAAAGTAATTTGTATTTGCATCGTTCTAGTAGCCATGGCGTTCATGGCCAGCGGCTGCGCCTCCAGCGGCGACTTAAAAACACTTCAGGCTCAGGTTGACGAAGTCTCCCTGAAAGCTGACAACGCCATGTCCGCGGCCACGACTGCCCAAAAAACAGCTGATGATTGCTTAGTCACCGCCGACAAAGCCAATAAAGCCGCCCAAAATGCCGAAGCCGCAGCCCTGCGGGCGGAACAAGCCGCCGACAAAGCCGAGGCTGTTTTCATGAAAAACATGAAAAAGTAAATCGTAACGTAATTTTATCTTTTCTCACCTCTGCGATAGAGGGCGCGCCTGATGATTTCGCGGCCCTCTATCGCTTTTTTTATCCCCTTTCAGTCACGGATCTCCTCTTCCGAGATCTCCAGCAAAGGCGCAAGATCCGGCAGCATCATTTTCAGCACCTGGACCGGTAGCGAACTGGAAAATTCATAATCACCGGCACTGGGTCCGGCGACATAAGCGGTGATGGTTCCGAAAAACCGGTCGCCGATGAAAAAAACGA
>PCSG01000294.1:10048-11309 GCA_002772195.1 Desulfobacterales bacterium CG23_combo_of_CG06-09_8_20_14_all_51_8
GCCGATGGGCGCAAAACATCCACTTGACAGGGAAATTCCTTTCTGCAGGCGACGGGCAGTGCCGTCGGCCACCACGTCCAGCATGGCCTCTTTAACGATTTGCGCCACTTCGGTCGGCAGGACCCTTTCTTCAGCAGTCCCCGTGCGCTCCAGGCAGGTTTCATAGGGCGTATCCATGCCGAAATGAAGCCTCTGTTCCCTTACCATCGGTTTTCTTACCCCATTATTTAAAATAATGCCGGAAAGCTCGGCCAGCGCCACGGGGCGGTCCGCCGAACTGCCAAGGGTCGTGGCATAGGATGGAACCAGGTAATCAAAGGGATATCCCATACGCTGCCATGCCCGGTGGATGTCCTGGAAAGCCTCCAGCTCGATAATCGTCCGGATCCGCTTAAACTGCTTCCTGCGGCTGTGAGTCTTGAACAGCCAATGATAGACTTCCTGGCGCAAATCCTCACTGTCTGCAATGACCTGCCGGATACCTGCTTCCGGATGATTCTGAAGATACCGGACCACCCATAGCTCCAGGGGATGGATGTCGGCGATGTATCCGATGTCGGCCAGTATGAATTTTCCGGGCGCGTAATCCGCGTAGAGATTTTGTATGAAAGACTCTGTCAGCCGGGAATCCGGCAATTGCTGATTCAGAAAATCGGTAAAAACGTCACCGGTCGCCTCCGGCTCTAGAAAACGGAAAACCGCGGACAGGTGCGTGGGCACCGGCCGGATTTTCTCAAACAGCAGATCCAGGGCTGCTTCCGGTGTTTTCCGGCTGTATTGATCGTAAAACTGCCGGATAAAAACAATCCCCTCCCGGTCGGCGAACACCGACAGGAGCCGCCGTTTTTCCGATTCGTCAAGTTTTTCCAGCGCGCCGGGCGTGGTGCCATACCGCTGGAAAATATGATAACGGACGATATCCCGCATCAGACGGACAAAGACCAGATTAACGGAATTCTTGAAGGCGTTCCGCACGGACATGACCCGGTTGTTGTCCTCACGCTTAAAATTGGCGAAAGTGTGCAGACCCCCGCCGGTAAAAAACCGTTCCCCTGGACTGGCCGAATATCGCCGTTCCATGGCTGCGGCCAGCATGGCCGGGAGATCTTGTCCCGGGTTTTCCTTCAGATAATTTATGGACCAGCGGGTCAGGGGATCCAGTGCCTCTCTGCCGGCGGCCAGGACGAGTTTCTCCGGGTCCATTCCGCCGTAAACCTGATGGAGTGCGGCGATGATTTCCAGGTAATGCACCAGAGTCCGC
>PCSG01000294.1:11343-11541 GCA_002772195.1 Desulfobacterales bacterium CG23_combo_of_CG06-09_8_20_14_all_51_8
GTTCGTCAATATTGAACGGACCATCATAGGTGTTGGTCTGAACCCGCAGCAGGTTGCCCTCGGTTGTCGCTTCGTACAGGCTGAAACTGTAGACCACGCCGTTGGGATCGCCCCGCTCCAGCAGGTGAGGCGCGATCAATCCCTCCCGTTCAACCGTGTCGGGGTCACGGAGCCCCATCAGTATATCGGTCGTCTTTT
>PCSG01000294.1:11557-11822 GCA_002772195.1 Desulfobacterales bacterium CG23_combo_of_CG06-09_8_20_14_all_51_8
AATGGTGGTCTTGACATCCAGGTCGAGGCGGTCCAGGTCATAAAGCCTTTTCACACCGAGATTGACAAGAAGCCGGGAGCGAATCAGATTGGCGGCTTTGCGCAGGGCCGGGTCAAGCCGGTAAACGATTTTAGCTTCCCGGGCAAAAGACAGATCGGCCCCCAGGGCGGCTTCCTGGACCTCAGTCGATATCAGGCCGTCTCTTATCATCAGCCGCAGATAACTCTCTGTCAAAGCCTCAAGCGACGCCCGACTGGTCAACAGG
>PCSG01000294.1:11845-12680 GCA_002772195.1 Desulfobacterales bacterium CG23_combo_of_CG06-09_8_20_14_all_51_8
AAGAAAAAGGCTGAGGGCTGATTTGACCGCCCTGCCGGTCTGTTCGCACACGTAGGGGTCGGACACACCCTTTTCCATGCCCCACAGTAACCGGTTGACCGTTTCGAAATCCAGTCCGTACCAGGCCCAGAGCCCGTCCCCCATGCCGATAACTTCACCGTATCCCGGAGCTGCGGCCAGAGGGATGGCATTAATGTAATCCAGCACGATACGCCGCCGGGCGTCGACGGTCCATTCGCCCCACTGGTAGGCCCTCAGGGAGGCCGACACGATCTGCCGAAGCTTTTCGCAGGCGCCCATGGTGATACCGTCAGGGGAATGCCGGAACTTTTCAATCTGTGTGGCCAGAGTGCTGCCGCCGACCACGTGATGATCCGGATCGATCAGAGCGATGGCCGCGTCGATGATGGATTTGCCCTGGCGCTTCCATTCAATCGCGGGATTCTGGTACGGCGACGGAGTTTCAAACAGGTAGCGGTTTTCGATATACAGGAGCATGCGGATCAGAATCGGCGGAACAGCGCCATAGCCGTGATAGACCCGCTGGGGGAAACGGGTGCACATGATCTGGCGGTCTCTGCGGTCAAAGACGGCGATCCCCGCCTGGGTCTTTTCGAGATAGACCAGGAAAAGCCCCAGGTCCTTATAACGAAGCAGTTCCGGGGACCAGCGGGCCTGGGCCGTGACCGCATACCCCCCGTCCGTCAGCTTTTCGCGCCATTCCGGGATTTGAGCATAGCCCAGCCGCAGGTCATAGGGGCCATGGGACGGGAACCGGATATCGGCGCTTTCGCCGGGGCCGACCTGAAAGGTGAAAGCCGCGGCAATGCGGGAA
>PCSG01000294.1:12700-12987 GCA_002772195.1 Desulfobacterales bacterium CG23_combo_of_CG06-09_8_20_14_all_51_8
TGGCCTGGATCCGCGACGTGTTCATCTCCCAGGCCGCCACCGCCACACCCGCGCCGACCAGTAAAATCAACAAGCCCCAGACTATCAGCCGGCCTTTTCCGGATCGCTTTTCGGTTTTTGCGCGGTTTTTCATTTCATCATTTCATCGCGAATACACGGCATGGCGGGGAAAATCGTCTATTCCTCTTTATTTTAAATCACCATATACTAAATATCTGACCCCGTCAAAAAAATTAAGACTCCGCCAACGCCCCTTCAAACGCCGTGAGCCCATCATCCACCGCATG
>PCSG01000294.1:13037-14696 GCA_002772195.1 Desulfobacterales bacterium CG23_combo_of_CG06-09_8_20_14_all_51_8
CCGTCCAGAGCCCGGCAATTTTATTTCGCGGCCACTCCCGAAGCGCCCCGGTCACAGCCAGGGACTGCCGGGCCGTCCACCCGTCGGCAAAGGCCCCGGTCATCCGGACAAGACCGTCCAGAAGCGCTTCTTCATCCCCTCCGCTAGCCGCAAACCGCATGGAACCGGCTTTCGGGGATGACATCCGGTCCAGCAGTTTCCCGGACAGACGAAAGGCAATCCCGTCTCCGGCGGACACACGCCCGTCCGGCACATAATCAATGGGGCCGATGCCGATGGCCAGCCGCGCGTCCACCTCTCGTTCCGGGGCATGGGCCTTGACAAAGGCGCGGACATAAAGGGCGGACCTCAGGGAAAGTGCCGGAGGCGTTATCAGCATCTGCCATCCATCTCCCCTGAACACGTCCACCTCGTAAGGCATGATCCCGGGAAACGCCTCGGCCAGGTCCCGGCCGCAGGATTTAAGGACAAAATACATTTCCCGCCGGATGCTTGCCGGCAAATCGGAAAACCCGATAAAATCCCCGGTAATGACGGCATATTTTTTTTTCAGGTCGATATCCACAGCAGATCAAATCTCCTTTTCAGCGGTTTGTACGGGAAACCGGGTCCCTGAAACAAAGCAGGCGGTACCCGCGGCCATGATTATGGCTCCCAAAAAAAACGCATACTGAAGGTTAAAAAAATCCATAACCGCCCCGGCGACCAGGGACCCGCAAAGCATGCCCAGACTGTGGGCCACGGTGATCAGTGACATGACCGCGCCCATGGCCTCCGTTTTACTGCCGCTGATCACCGCCAGCGCCATCAAGGCCGGCATGGAAATCCCGCCGCCGATGCCGAAAATCACGTTGGCCGCAAACAGCCCCCAGAACCCTTCGGCCTTTCCCACCAGCAGGATTGCCAGGGTGGTAATCACCCCGCCGGTGACCACCAGGATCCGCTTGTCCATTCGGTCCGCCATCATTCCCATGGGAACGTGCATCAGTCCGCTCACCGAAACCCCCAGCACCACCAGGACCCCGATGGCGGAACTGGACAAGGCGAATTTCATGTCTCCATAAACCGGCAGAAATCCCCAGATAATGCCGATGCAGGTGGTATAGACGAACCGGAACAGGGAAATGGTGACAATCTCCCGATCCCGCAGCAGACGCCCCCAGGGCGCCGGGTGATACGCCCGGATGACGGTCTGTTCCTCGCGAGTGGGGGGCAACAGAAAAAAACTCAGACAAAATGCGGCAAAGGAAAGCCCCCCCATGGCTCCGAACGCCGCCTGAAGGGAAACATAATCCTTGATGGCGCCGCCCAGCAGAGGACCGATGGAAAGCCCCAGAAACACCGATATGTTGAACAGGCCCATGGAGATGCCTTCTCTGCCTTTCGGGGTGATTTCCCCGATGTAGGCCTGAGCCACCGGCATGATCATGGCCGAGGCGACTCCCTGAATCATCCGGAGCAGGACCAGACCTTTTATGTCCTGAAAAAAAATAAAGGCAACGGAAATGATGAAATAGGCAAAAAGCCCGATGGCGATAAACGGTTTCCGGCCTTTCTGATCGGACAGTCTGCCGAACCAGGGTAAAAACAGGGTCCGGGTGAACGAAAATCCCCCGAAAATCAAGGCGATATAAAGTCCGCTGGCCCCCAGGTCGTGGG
>PCSG01000173.1 GCA_002772195.1 Desulfobacterales bacterium CG23_combo_of_CG06-09_8_20_14_all_51_8
GTTTTCCCTTTGGCGGGCAAAGGGCCTGCCGGTAAGCGATGCACCTGGAATCAAGATTTCACCAAAGGATTACGTTTTTAATATCCAACCCGGCGTCAATATCAGCGCTGGCGAAATCAAAACCCGAGGGAAGGGGATCACCCTGGTGGACACCCGCAATTATCTCACGGAATGGCTGCCCGGCCATCTTCCGGGAGCCGTCCATATCCCCTGGGAAAAATTCTACGAAGGCCCCCACCGCCGGTTTCTTTCCCCCGAAAATCTGAAGGCCCTGCTCGTCAAAAACAAGGTGGATTTATCAAAACCCGTTGTCTATTATTGCACCGGCGGTATTCGATCGGGATTTGCCTGGATGGTGCACCAGCTTGCAGGACTGCCGGATGCCGTCAATTTTGAAGGCGGCACAGAGGAATGGAATCGGATGGGGAAATAGGAAGTTTGTCCGTTGCGCCTACCCATTAAAGCGATTTAAATACTTTGGCCAAATGCACATCACTGGTAATCATACGAGCTTTAAAGCAATTCGGGAACAACAATAACCGTATCTGCATGCCAGGCTGAGTCAATGGTTTTTTCAAGTTCTTCAGGCAAATCTCCGTCCGGCACGTAAAAACGAATCAATGCGGATGTATCTATAACGACAATTTTCATCTGCTGCGTTCCTCGCGGACTTCCAGAACCGTGTCGCCAAGGTGCCGCCCGGCAAGCCGCTTTCTTATCCCCGCCGCCCGGATTAAGGGTGACTCATTATCCATTATTCGAAGTCTCTCAAGTTGAACCAGCAATTGTTGTTGAATACTTCTCCGATTCCGGCTAGCAACCCTGCCGATAATCTGATAAAGATCATCCGGTATATTTCTGATGGTAAGATTTTTCATTTTTATCCTCCGTTTTTATACAACTAATATAATTTGCAACTAAAATGATGTCAAATTTTTTGCAATCAGATCGTTTGAAGCGGTTTATGCCGAACGGCGACCCCGAAAAAAAGAACACCCGCATAAGCCGCTGCCGGACCGAGGATAATGAGCATCGACATCAGATCGCTTTCCACCCATAGGCCGATCAACGCATAAAGGATCAGGACCCGGTATCCCAGAAAGACCGACCAGGAAAATATTATGCCAGCAGACCCCCCGACAAAAGGGAGAAATGCGGCGAGATAAAGGGCATACCAAGGGTGAAGGGTCGGCGTAAACAGCAAAAACGTCATGGTGACGTCGTAAAATGACCGGAAAACAAGCAGACCGTCACCGGCTGTTTTCTGTTCCTCTAACCCGCTGATGGCCCGGTAATACCGGAAATATAAAAACCCCGCCCACGACAGAAACGCCGCCGCCAGTATCAGGCGCGCCATTGTTCCAGATCCCAGGAACGCGCGAAGCATCCGGAACGCAAATCCCGAAAATTCCCAGTTGGCGACATAAATGGACAATGTGTAAAACCCGTTGCACAGGTCCGGCCAGAACCATGCCGCCATGACCAGCCCACCCGCGAAAAACCCGAAGGCCGCCGCTTTCCGCCCGCGAGATCCGGCCAGGAGAAAAATCCCAGGCAGAAACATGAGCGGCAGCCACTTGGTCAGAACCGCCGCGGCAAAGAAAAACCCGGCCCCCCATCCGGACAAAACCGGCCACGGAAATCCCGTGGATACTGGCCGGAACTTATTTTTCATCAGAAAAAACAGACTTAAAAACAAAAAGAAGATTCCCGCCGCGTCGATGTGGCCGGAACCGGCGATTTCCATAACCGGCAAGGGGTGCCAGGCATAGAGAATCAGGCCGGAAGCAGGAAGCCGGAGCATTTTAAGGATTCGCGCCATCAGAACGCAGGTAAAAATATCAAGACAAATCAGCGTCAGCTTCATACCGAAAACCCCGCCCAGAAAGGCCCCTGCCGCGAACACAAACTGAGCGGCCGGCGGATAGATGGTGGGCAGTTCTCCGTGATTCACCTGGGCCGCCAGATCTGAAAGCAATGGATGGGATAAAACCGCATCCAAGGGAGCGGCGCTATAGGGATTTTGACTGGCAAGCAGCATCTGTCCGTCAAACACATACCGGAAAATATCATCGGACAGTTCCGGCGGCCGCACCAGAAACATCATCCGGAACACCACACCCAGAAAAATGATAAAGGCGGCCGACCAGCCGTCATTTTTTCCCTGGATTTCCAAAAGACACGCCAGACCCAGCAGCATGACGATAACCGCCGACGCGCCGATCCATTCCGGGACATTCACGCGAAGGTCCGGCAGACGAGAAATCCAGCCATAGACGATCAGGATCAGCACGGGAAGGCCGATCCTCACCCATTGGTTCCCGCGCCCGGCCCACTCTTTATTGATGATTAAATCCTGTCCTAAAGGATTGCCTTTTTTCTGAATATGTCGCGACAAACCGCCCCTCCTGACGTTTCATACCCTATGAAAATGATCAGTAAATACCTGAATCTCAGGTAAAAACAAGCTGGATATTTTAATATTTAAAAAATCTATCGCCATTAAATAAATAATAGATATTATCAATTGGACTTTTTCGAAGTCCTATGACACGTTGTGACATTCAGACGATTTCCCTCAACCCATTTCATAAAGGAGAAAAAATGCGAAAAAAAATAATATCCGTTCTTTATTGGCTTTTGCTGGTGAGCCTTGCGGCAGGCCTTTCCGCCTGCAATGATTCGAGTTCCAAAACCAAACACACCGTCAACCCCACAACCAAAGGATATCCCAACGGCGGACTCCTGGCCGAAACTTCGGACCTCTCCGAAGACAGTGTGGTGATACTGGACGCCCGGAGTGCGGATGCTTATAACGCCGGCCATATTCCGGGGGCGCTCTCCATGCCGTGGCAGGGATTTTCCGATTCCGGACTCAATTTGAAACCGGTGAGCGAACTGGAAGACCTGCTCGGCGAGGCCGGCATCGAACGGGACACCTGGATGATTATCTATGATGACACCACCGCATCCTGGGGCGCTTCGGGCCGTCTGTTCTGGATGTTTGAATATCTGGGCTGCCCGAATGTCCGAATCTTAGACGGCGGATGGGATAAATGGATCGCCGACGGCAACCAGCCGGAAACCATCGTTCAGACCCGGAAAGCACAAAAATTCGAGGCAATGGTCAATGACAGCATCGTCACCGACAAGGAACATATCGCCGATCGCTTAAATGATTCTGATTTTGCCCTGATCGACACCCGGACCGACGCGGAATTCATCGGCTGGACCCTCTATAACGAGAAAAGAGGCGGTCACATCCCCGGCGCAACGCATCTTCCTTATGAATCGTATTTTCAGACGGACAAAACCATCCTGGACTATACGGCTATGAAAACCCTGTTTGAATCCAAGGGGGTTACGGCGGACAAGGAAGTCGCGGCCTATTGCACCGCCGGCATCCGGAGCGCGTATGCTTATTTTGTGTGTCGGCTCATGGGCTATGAGCGGGCCGCCAATTATGACGCCTCCATCTGGGACTGGGCCGCGGCCGATGCCGAGACCTATCCTATGGACAAGATGGCAAACTATCAGGCCCTGGTTCATCCCGCCTGGGTCGATGACCTGATTAAGGGCAAGAGTCCGGCGACCTATCCGGGAAACGGGTATGTCATCCTTTATACGTCGTATGAGCCCCGGTACAGTGAAAACCGGACGGATTATATTGGAAGCAATTATGAAACAGGCCATATTCCGGGCGCGATTTTCATGGACACATACAGCATCGAAAACGGCCCGAATTCGGAATACGGCGACGGATATCAGTTCCCGGAAGAAGGCAATGTCAAACCCATTCCCGAACTTCAGGAATTTTTTGGGAATCTGGGTATCTCCAAGGACAAGACCGTCATTGTTTATGCGGATGACGACATTTCCATGATGACCGCAGGCCGCACGGCATGGTCGCTGCTCCTTGCGGGCGTGAATGATGTGCGTATCTTAAACGGCAGCTACAAGGCATGGGTCGCATACGGCGGCGAAATTGAGACCACGCCGAACGCCCCGGTCCCCGTAGCCTTTGGCGGGGGAGAGGGAAATCCCCAATACCTTGCGGAAGTGGATGATTTAAATGACGTGATCAGTGGCGTCAATGATAGCGCGGTCATTGTGGATGACAGGGAATGGGCCGAATTTGTCGGTTCTTCAAACTCCTATTACCATTATTTCCACGAGTATGGCCGCATCCCCACCGCCCAGTGGATCGGCGACTGGGTGGAGGTGGTCAGCAGCGATACCCAATCCTTGAAAACCTATACGGAAGTGGAAAAGCGCTGGTCGGATTCTGGATTCACCAAAGATAAAACCATGTATTTTTATTGCGGCACCGGCTGGCGGTCGGGGCTGTATACCTTCTACGCCTATCTCATGGGCTGGCCTGCCGCCAACTATGACGGGGGCTGGTTTCAGTGGTCCTATTATGACAATCCCAGGGAAACCGGACACTATGATAAACTGGTCAACGCGGAATGGTTAAAGGAGATGGTAGAAACCAATAATAGCGGTCATCCTTACGTGATTGTGGAAACCGGTTGGGGCTTGGCCGGCGATTCTTATAACGACGGTCATGTCCCTGAAGCGATCTGGGTGAACACGGATGAGATCGAATACGACTGCTTCAACCCCCGCAACGACTGGCCTGTGGACGCGGGCGAACCTGCCTGCTGGGACCGCAGCACCACCGAAGAGGAGGACGCCGCCAAGGGGCTGGGACCGGATGACGCCCTGCCGCGGGGCTGGTGGGATATCTATCCTGACCCGTATCTGCTGCCGGCAATCGCCTATATGGGAATCGATAAAAACACCACGGTGGTTGTTTATGGCGATGATGCCACCGCAGCAGCCCGGGTACTCTGGACCCTTATGTACGCCGGCGTGGAGGATGTCCGGTTCTTAGACGGCGGCAAGAAAGCGTGGACAGCCGCCGGTTATGAACTGGAAACCATTGCCGCTGTCCGGAGACCCATGGATGCTTTTGATCCGGATGATCCCGGCCGGATCACCGCGATTCATCCCGAATACAAGGTCGATATTCCCTTTGTGCGGGATGTCGTGAACGGGGTTGAAACCGATGCCCTGATGGTCGATATCCGCACCTGGGATGAATATATCGGCGCAACCGCCCCGTACAGCTATATCCCCACCAGCGGTCGAG
>PCSG01000035.1:0-4300 GCA_002772195.1 Desulfobacterales bacterium CG23_combo_of_CG06-09_8_20_14_all_51_8
ACTTTCTGGAACAAATGGGTTTCCTTGCCGACCACCCGGGCCTGACCCGCCAGAATGGCATCCAGAAAAGCCGCGCGGTCCGGGACACAGTCCGCAAAAGTGACGGCCTTGCCCATTTGAAACAGGTTATGCCCGTCACTGCCGCCGGTCATGGCCCGGCCCAGGTTAAAACCCAGCACCGTGCTCTGAAGGTTCCATTTCTTCATGTTGCCGGCATTGATCGCTTCAACCCCGTCAGCCATATTCAGGAGCTCGGTCTGCTGGTCCTGGCTAAAAAACGGATTGCAGATTCCTGTGTACACTCCGCAATAAGGATGGGGAAAGATAATCAGATTTTTATAATTTCGGGCCCGGGCGATGATCTCCTGCATAGGAAGTGAAATGGACATCATCACATTCCGGCCGGAATGCGGTTGGATATCGGTTTCATAGAAACGGACCAGGGTTTCAATATCATAAAAATACGCCAGCACATGAGCCCCTTCCCGGGAGGTGATTTCAATGCCGGGAATGGTTAAAACACTTTTGAATGATGCCAGCCGGACAGCGCCTTTGATGGCGTTATGATCGGTGACGGCGATGCCGATGCCCAGTTTCTGGGCCCGCTTTACAATGCTTCTCACATAATTGAATCCGTCGGAATACCGGGAGTGAAAATGCATGTCCACAACGGTATAATTTTCCGTCAAATCTGAAAGATCCGGCCGGTCAAAGTTTACGCGATGCGGTATTTCCATTATATCCTCAAATCAGCAGGCCCGGATAAACCCCGGCGCTGAAATTTGTCGCCCGGAAGCCGAATCTGTTTTTCGGGTGACGGGCTCCGATAAAAAAATCCTGACCCCATCATAATAAGTCCGGTGAAAAAATCAAGCCGATAGGGTTTCAGGCTCGTTCAAAAACAACCGCCGGCCCCATGGACGGTCGGACTGAGACGGAAAGACAAAAATAAAACCATCCTTATTCATTGGATATCCTGATAAAAAAACCCCGGTGGAAAAATTCCAACCGGGGTTTTTATTGCTTTCAGATCCGATGATCGAAAAATTTACAGATTCCCAATAGCTTCCGTCAATGCGGGAATAAATTCAAGGATATTGGCCTCGATCCCCACATCCGCCACTTGGAAAATCGGGGCTTTCGGGTTTTTATTGACCGCCACGATAAACGGATTGCCCTTGATGCCGCCCAGGTGCTGGAAGGAACCGCTGATGCCCATGGCCATATAGACTTTGGGTTTGACGGTCTGACCGGATGTGCCGACCTGACGGGCTTTTTCCAGCCACTTGGCATCCACGATGGGCCTTGAGCAGGATACGTCCGCGCCCATGGCTTTTGCCAGATCAAACACCAATTCAATATTTTCCTGGTCTTCAATCCCCCGGCCCACGGAAACCAGCACTTCGGACTTGGTGATATCCACATCACCGGCTTCCGCCGCGACCATTTCAAGATATTTGCGTTTGGCGCTCAGATCACCGGCCGCACCGGATTTATCCACGACATCACCGCCGGCTTTAACGCCATCGGGCTGAAATACCCCTGGCCGCAGGTTAAGCACGGTGCCGCCGGAAATATCACAGGTCACATGGGTGCTGGCCTGACCTGAAAATTCCTGACGGATGATTTTCAGGGTGGCGCCGTCGACACCTTCAATGCCGACGATGTCCGCGACAAATGTGGAGTTCATCTTGACGGAAAGACCGGGACCCAGGTCCATGCCGAAGGTATCATGGGACAGCAGCACAATGCCGTCCGCCGGCAGTACATTGGCCAGGGCCTTGCGCACCACTTCCGCGTTCGGATAGGCCAGCGCGGCATTGTCGATTTTCCAAACCGCATTATAAACGGCCGCCATTTCCTTGCAGACCTTGTCCAGATTCGCGCCGGTACCCGTCACAACGGCCATCACTTTCGCCGCCGGATCGATTTTCTTCGCTGCGACCATCAGTTCCAGGGCGGAATCTTCGGCAACCCCATCCGCATGTTTGATATATGCAAAAATATCGGCCATTATTTTAACCCTCCCTTGGATTTTAAGTATTCAATGAGTTTCGCGATGATTTCCTCGGTGCTGCCCGTGAGCATTTCAGCGCCTTCGCCCGTATCCGGAACAAAATAATCCACCCGTTTTACCTTTGCGGCGCCCGCGCCAATGGAGCCGGCATCCAGGCCCAGATCTCCCGCGCCCATGGCCGGGATTTCAACGGATGCGACTTTTCGGATGCCGCGGATACCCACGTACCGGGGTTCGTTGATACCCGTCTGAATGGAAAGAACGCAGGGAAGTTCAATTTCGTTCATTTCCTGATTACCGCCTTCGATTTCCCGGCCGACTTTTAATTTGCCGTCGCCCACTTCAATCCGATTCACCAGGGAAGCATAGGGGTAATCCATCATGGCCGCCAGCATGCCGCCGACCTGGGCCGCGCCTTCATCCGCCTGTGCGCCGGTCAGAATCAGGTCATATTTGCCCTTTCCCACGGCCGCTTTTAAAATCGTCGCGATCCCTTTGCCGTCGGAGCCTTCAAACGCATCGTCGGTCAGCAAAAGACCGTTGTTTGCGCCCATGGCCATTTCACGACGCAGAATCTCTTCGGATTCCGAATCGCCGACCGTGACCACCGTCACCGATCCGCCGACCTTGTCCACAATCTGAATCGCCTCTTCCACCGCATAGTTGTCCCATTCGTTTACCGAGTAAACCAGATCATCTCTTTCGATGTCATTGCCACCTTTGTTGATGGTGATCTCGTTTTCCGAGGTATCTGGAACACGCTTCACACATACCAGAATTTCCATATCGTCCTCCACCCCTATCTGTTGTTATAAAATTTACAGACGATGATTCGCCCATTCCATTAGTTGCAAATAATGATTGTTGCTAAAAAATTTTACTGTTCAATATGTTCGGAAATCAGTTCGCTCAGGTCAATGGCCTGCATTTTCCCTTCCAGCCCGGCCACCTTGATGGCGTCTTCCATGTTCACCAGACAGAACGGACAGGCCGTGACAATGACGTTGGCCCCGGCTTTCTGGGCCATCTTCACCCGGAGGACGCCCATTCTTTGTTCTTCTTCCGGCTCATAGAACAGCATCAGCCCGCCGCCGCCGCAGCAGAATGACCGGTCCCGGCTCTTGAGCATTTCCACCCGCCGGATTCCGGGAATAGCATCAATGGCGCTACGGGGTTCTTCATAGAGACAGTTGTGACGCCCCAGATAGCAGGGATCATGATACGTATAAACTCTGCCTGCTTCTTCATCGGTAACACCTTTGAGCCTAAGCTTACCGGCCGCCACGGCATTGACCACCACCTGGCTGATGTGTTCCACCGGCGGCAGATCCTTGTATTCATTTTTCAAGGCATTGTAGGCATGGGGATCTGATGTCACGATCTTTTTAACGCCGGATTCCTTGATGACTTCCGTATTATGGCTCTTTAAATCCTGGAACAGCATTTCCTCGCCAAAGCGTTTGACTTCGTTGCCGCTGTCTTTTTCATCCTTGCCCAGAATCCCGAAATCCACGCCAGCGGCGCAAAGGATTTTCACGGTAGCCCGGGCCACCAGCTGCATGCGATCGTCAAATGAGGTGATGCTGTCCACGAAATACAAAGTATCGGCGGCGTCCCCGTTTTCAAACAGCTTGACGTCGCAGCCTTCCAGGTCCTTGGTCCATTCGGATCGCTTTTTCTCCATCTTCCCATAGGGATTGCCGCGTTTTTCCAGAGAAGACATGGGTTTCTGCAGGGACTGGGGGACGTTTCCGTCATCCACCATCCCCCGCCGCATATCCACGATTTTGTTGATATATTCAATGCCGATGGGGCATTCCTGTTCGCAGGCCCCGCAGGTGGTGCAGGACCAGATTTCCGCATCGGAATACACATCGCCGATCAGCGGTTCCTGGCCCACGAACTCCCCCATCAGGGGGAAGTGGGAAAAGGCGTAATCCCGGCCCTTGATGGAAATAAACCGCGGCGACAGGGGGCGTTTGACCGCATTGGCCGGGCACTGGTCCGAACATCTTCCGCAATCCGCGCAGGTGTAAAAATCCAGAATATCCTTCCAAGTGAAATCCGAAAACTTCTTGACGCCAAAGGATTCCAGATTGTCCAGCTGCTCGTCGCTGACGCCGTAGCGGACCGGACGGACATTACCGCGTTCCAGGCGCATGAAATAAACATTGAACAGCGAGGTGATCACATGGAAATGTTTGCCCATGGGCAGAAAACAGAGGAAAAAGAAAAAGGTCAAGTCATGTACGTAATAGGCGGCAATGTGCATATTCTGAAGAC
>PCSG01000035.1:4309-5132 GCA_002772195.1 Desulfobacterales bacterium CG23_combo_of_CG06-09_8_20_14_all_51_8
AGTTGTCCAGCAGAATATTTTTGAAAAACCAGGCCAGGGTCCCGGGCGCCAGAAATGTTGCGGCGTGGCCTTTCTGTATTTCCGCGGCCACCAGCGCGGCTTCATAAAGGCTTTCGGAAACCATCAGCGTACCGATAACCGCCAGTACGAAAATCGCTTCATTGGTATGATCATGGCCATAGGAGGCGGGATAATCATAGCGTGCCGGCCGGAAAATCCCCCGACGCACTGCCGCAATTACCACGGCAAAGAAAACCGCCGTGGCCGCGTAATCCTTAAAAAAATAATAAATATCCCCGAGGATGCCGCCGAGTCCCGGCATGATAAATCCTTCACTGATGCCCTTGATCACCAGTTCCGTGGATCTAACGGAAAGAATTAAAAACCCGAAAAAGATGGTGATGTGAAGGACGCCGGCCATCATGTAACGGGGATGGCGGTACTGGCCCAGCCAGATTTTTAATACATTGACGATTCTTTCTTTGGGCCGGTCAAACCGGGAATCCGGATTGGCTTTAACCAGCGGCGCGATCCGCCGGGCCATGATATAAGTGAACAGCCCGACACCCGCCACCGGCAGCAGCATGGAAAAAATGATGGTTGGAAAAAACCCGAAAAGCTTAAACATCGCCGGAGAAATTAATACAGGTTCCATTCGTTACTCCCTTTCTCCCTTCATCACACTTACAGTGATGTATGATTAACCGATGAAAGAAGCTTCGTCAATTTCGATGGCGGCACCGTCGGTGGCCAGAATGACGTTCATCTTCCCCAGAGTGGTCGGAAGGACCGTATTGCAGAAGTACTGAGCGCTCTTGAGCTG
>PCSG01000035.1:5165-8415 GCA_002772195.1 Desulfobacterales bacterium CG23_combo_of_CG06-09_8_20_14_all_51_8
ATTGGCCCGCCAGAGCAGCATCCATGCCATAACCACATCCCCGCAGACTTCCATAAACGGATAGGAAAAAGCAAAGGCACTCAGCACTTTCTCGGACATGGCGGTTTTGCCCAGATGCATGGCGACTTCCCCCAGTTTATTCAGGGCTTCTTCCACCTTGACGGCAAAGCCTTTATTGCTCTCAATGCCTTTGGCGGCGCCGGTGACGGCCATGATTTCACCCATGAGATCCATGACCAGCTTGCCTTTTTTCATGCCCAGCTTTCTGCCCAGAAGGTCCATGGACTGAATGCCGTTGGTGCCTTCATAGATCATGGTGATGCGGCAGTCCCGCATGAGCTGTTCCTGGGGATATTCCTTGATGTACCCATACCCGCCGTAAACCTGCATGCCTAAGTTGCAGACGTCAAAGGCCCGGTCCGTGACATAGCCCTTGGCAATGGGAATCAAGAGATCGATCAGATCATGAAATTTTTCTTTTTCTTTTTCATCGGCGGTGGTGGTGGCCTTGTCTTCACACCAGGTGACATAATAGAGAAGACTTCGCATGCCTTCAATATAGGCTTTCATGGAAAGCAGCATGCGGCGGACATCCGGATGATTGATAATGGCGACACCGGGAGCGTCCTTTTCAAACATCGCCAGAAGATTGCGGCCCTGGATGCGTTCCTTGGCATAATTCACCGCATTAATATAGGAGGCTGTGGCGCAGGCATATCCCTGCATACCGACCAGCAGACGGGCTTCATTCATCATCAGGAACATGGCGCGCATGCCTTTGTTCTCCTCGCCCAGCAGGGTGCCGATGCAGTTGCCTTTTTCACCGATGGACATGGTGCAGGTGGCGTTTCCGTGAATGCCCATTTTCTCTTCAATGCCCACGCATTTGATGTCGTTGGATTCGCCCAGACTGCCGTCTTTGTTGACCCGGTATTTGGGAACCAGGAACAAAGAAATGCCCTTGGTCCCGGCGGGAGCGCCTTCGATTCGGGCCAGGACCGGATGAATGATGTTTTTTACCAGGTCATGATCGCCGCTGGAGATGAAAATCTTCTGGCCGGTCAGGGAATAAGTCCCGTCGCCGTTGGGAATGGCCTTGGTGGACAGATTGCCGACATCGGAGCCGGCTTCGGGTTCGGTCAGCAGCATGGTGCCGCCCCACTCGCCGGTGAACATTTTTTTCAGATAGATTCTTTTCTGCTCATCGGTGCCGAACGCTTCCACCAGCTTGCCGGCGCCGTGAGTCAAACCGGAGTACATCATAAACGCATAGTTGGCGCCGTTGAAGTATTCCGCCGCCGCCATGGAAACGCTTCGCGGCATGCCCTGGCCGCCGTAGTCCGGATCTTCCGGCATGGCGGTCCATTCGCCTTCACAAAGCAACTCAAAGGGTTTTCTGAAAATTTCCGGAACCGTTACTTTTCCGTTGTCAAACAGACATCCGATCTCATCGCCTTCCTTACGGGTGGGAAGAATTTCCTTGACCGCCAGGTTGCGGGCTTCCGAAACGATCAGATCCACTGTTTTTTTGTTGAATTCCGCATATCTTTCACTTTGACTGAACTGGTCCACGTTCAATTGTTCGTGAAGGACAAAATCAATATCCCGTCGATCCGCAATTTGCTGTGCCATAGTTCTTTTTCTCCTTTAAAATTTTATTTTTTCACATCATTCCTGTTTGTGGTGATTCGACCATCTGCTCTCTTGCGCCGATTCCTTTGAAAAATAAATCAACCAGTGGGTCCGCCATAGTCACCAGATCATACTTGATGCCGGCGACTACCCAGGTATTAATCACTTCATTGACGGCTCCCAGAATCAACCGCTTGCCAAGACCGGTCGGAAAATCCTTTCGGATGCTCCCTTCTTTATGGCCCTGGGTAAAAATATCACCAATGATATCCAGATACATTTTGGTGATATCCTTGATATAAGCCTCCTCTATGTGACGGGCCTGGAGGGCCTCCCGCTGAAAAACAACGGCCATGTTCGGATCCTGCTGGAACTCGTCGAAATGCCGCCGGATCAAATTTCGGAGCTTATCCTCGGCATGGTCCGCTTTATCGACTGCTTCCTTGAACTGATCAAAGACCCGCCGCGTTTTATAGGAAAAAAAATTAAACAGAATATCGGCTTTGTTTTTGAAATAAATATAGATGGTGCCGTCTGCGACACCGGCTTCCCGGGCAACCTGGGAAATGGTGGAGTTGTGATATCCCTGCTCAGCAAAAATTTTTATGGCTGCATTGAGGATCTGATGGTATTTATCGTTATTGAATTTGTCGGTTTTGTCCTGCTTTTTAATGACACACCTCAACAAACGATGAATAATGAATGAATACTCATTCACTGAATGAGTATTCATTCATTAACAAACCGTTTTTGAAGATGTCAAGAAAAATTAACAGAAAAATTAACCTGTTTATAACAAAAATTCCGCTCCCTATTTCTTAACCCGTTCCACATAGTCACCGGTTCGGGTATCAATGCGAATCGTCTCCCCTTCCTCGATAAACGGCGGGACCTGGACTTCATATCCGGTTTCCAGGGTCGCCGGCTTGGAACTCCCGGCAGCTGTATCCCCCTTGGCCCAGGAATCGGATTTGACAATTTTCAACTCGATAAAATTCGGCAGGGAAACGGCAATGGGACGAGCATCAAACAGAAGAATGTTGCATACCGTGTTTTCCTTCAGAAATTTGATATCATCACCGATCTGTTCCTTGTTTAAAAAAATCTGGTCATAGGTGGAAGAATTCATGAAGCATAACTGGTCTCCGTCACTGTAAAGATACTCCATGGCCTGTTCTTCGAGATTGGCGGGCTTGAATTTTTCACCGGAACGGTAAGTCCGGTCAAACTGGTTGCCGGAGATCATGTTTTTCAGTTTGCACTTGTACAGGGCCTGCCCCTTGCCCGGCTTGACAAATTCAAACCCGATCACCACATAGGGGTCCCCGTCGATTTCTATTTTAATCCCTTTTTTAAGATCGCCGCTTTCATACATTTCTTTATTCTCCTGCCGTAATATGATTTCGATTAATGATTTCTGTCATTTTGGGAAAATATAGACAAAAAACAAGCCAATATCAAATGTTATCATCCGTATGCATCAAAATTCCAGGGACGCCCGCCGGGCCTCGGCCAGAAAACGGCTCACCCGGACCATGTCTTTTTTAAACCGGACGGATTTGCCGAAAGCGTCCGTCGCATTGGTTAAAGTACAACTATCCACACCGGCGGGATGCAC
>PCSG01000035.1:8474-11974 GCA_002772195.1 Desulfobacterales bacterium CG23_combo_of_CG06-09_8_20_14_all_51_8
AGCCGGGCCGCGGATTCCCAGTCGCAGGTCCGCCCTGTGATTCCCACAAACCCCGCCACCGGCTGGGGGCCATGGCCATTTGGGCTGACAATCAGCGTATCGGTTAAAAAATAATCGCTGACCGGCGCAAACATTGCCGCCAGCGTAAGAAACGGGACCTTGGGTCCCTGCGGCGTATCTGGAATGGGAATGGTCCGCATAATGCGCGTTTGCGGAAAAAGCCGGCGAACGTCCGTCTGAAGCCGAATCAGGGCATCACACGCTTCCGCGGGCGCCATTCCAGCCGATGGCTCACCGGCCGCTGGCTGGAGCAATATTTCGCAGAAATGCACGATATCCGGACGATAATAGTCAAGAGACGCAAACACCAGTTCCGGCGCATTATATAAAAGGATGAGGCTGCTTTTGGCCGGAGTTCGGGCCACAGCATCAAGGGTTTTCTTTATTGCAGGCTGCTTCCATTCCTGCCCTGAAACAATGACGGTGCCGACATGATCCACACCAATGGCAACCATCATGTCCGCTTCCGACGGGGTCTGAATTTCATAAATCTGGGAAATTATTTTTTTCATCTGATCCGGAAACCATTCCTATCTGAAATTTGAGTTGACTTTTGCGGCCTGCTTTAACATATTCATTTTATTTAATCAAACGGTTTAATAAAATCTAATCATCCAGAATCGTTGATAAATTATCTCATAATAACAGAAGGACCGGTATGATCGTTGTTATTGATTTCGGCTCCCAATATAACCAGCTTATCGCCCGCCGGGTCCGGGAAAACCGGGTTTACTGCCAGATCGAACCCCCGAATGTGGATATTGAAACCATCCGATCCTTAAAGCCCGAGGGGATCATTCTGTCCGGGGGGCCATCCAGCATTTACGAAAAAAACAGCCCCCGCATGAATCCCGCGATTTTCGATCTGGGCATTCCCGTGCTGGGCATCTGCTACGGCATGCAGTTCATGGTCGATGCGTTAGGGGGCGATGTCAGAAAAGCGGAAAAACGAGAATACGGATTTGCCGGTTTGACCATCGAAAACCCCGGGCGGCTTTTTGATAAAATCGAAGCGAAGACCCCCTGCTGGATGAGCCATGGAGATTCCATCACCCGGCTGCCCGACGGGTTTTCCGTCACCGCCACCACGGACAATACGCCCGTTGCCGCGGCGGAAAACGCTGCCAGAAACCTTTACGGCCTCCAGTTTCATCCAGAGGTGGAGCACACTCCCAAAGGCAAACAGATCCTGCGGAATTTTCTGTTTGATATCTGCGGCTGCAAACCCAGCTGGACAATGAAAGCTTTTGCCCGGGATACCATTTCGCATATCCAAAAAACCGTCGGGGACAAAAAGGTCATCTTAGGCCTCAGCGGCGGCGTGGATTCGTCGGTCACCGCCATGCTGATTCACCAGGCCATCGGCGCTCAGCTCACCTGTATTTTCGTGGACAACGGTCTGCTGAGGCTCAATGAAGCAGAAAAATTAAAAATTGTTTTAAAACAACATCTTAAAATCAATATCCGGTTTGTCAATGCGTCCCGGCTTTTTTTAGACGCCCTCGCCGGGGTAACGGACCCTGAAAAAAAACGAAAAATCATCGGGAAAATTTTTATGGATGTTTTTGAGGCGGAAGCCCAGAAAATTCAGGACGCCGATTTTCTGGCTCAGGGAACCCTGTATCCGGACATCATCGAATCCCGGTCCGCTTTCGGCGGCCCGACGTCTGTTATCAAATCCCACCACAACGTGGGCGGGCTTCCCAAAAAAATGAAGCTGAAACTCATTGAACCCTTAAAATATCTTTTCAAGGACGAGGTCCGGATACTGGGGAAAACCCTGGGCATGCCCGATGAACTGATCTGGCGTCAGCCGTTTCCGGGCCCGGGACTCGGCATCCGGATTATCGGCGAAATCACCCCGAAACGGCTGGCGGTTTTACGCAAAGTTGATGACATCCTGATTGCCGAAATAAAGGCTGCCGGCTTTTATAAAAAATTATGGCAGTCGTTTGCCGTCCTTCTCCCGATAAAAAGCGTGGGCGTCATGGGAGACAAACGCACCTATGAAAATATCGTCGCCATCCGGGCCGTTACCAGCAAAGACGCCATGACCGCGGACTGGGCGCGTCTGCCCCATAAGCTGCTTGCCCGGATTTCAAACCGGATCATCAACGAAGTCAACGGCGTCAATCGGGTGGCCTATGACATCAGTTCCAAACCACCCAGCACCATTGAATGGGAATAATCAGCCTTTATGAATGACATCAGAGAATTTAAAATAAACCTGCACGCAGATGAAACGGACGAAGCGGATATTTCTCCGGAGTCCAAATCGGAAAAACCGAAAACTCCTTTGAACAAATCATTGGCGCTGGTTGTATTTTTTGGCATTGTGGTTGGCTTGATTATCGGCGGCCTTTATTATCATTTAAATACCAAAATTCAAACCATCAACTCCCGTGGGTTTGCGGGCATCGCCAGCCTTTCAGAAGAAACCAACGTCAAGCTCCTTGAATTATCGGCCCTGCTTTCCGACCAAAAAAAAGAGTCGCAGCAGCAGGCTGATGAAGTGGATGCCCGCTTGAAAAAATTAGTCACATCCATTGCCGCCGTTCGAACCGGCAAACCGGATAAAAAAGAGGTGGATGCCGCCATCGCTCAAATCACAAACGATCTGAAACCGTTGCGCCAATCCATGACTTCCTTGAACGATAAATTAACCGGAATCACCGAACAAACCCGCCTTGTCACCGAAAACCAGGAAAAAATCCGGATGGAGATGAGCCGGATCCGCAAAGAGATCATTGGACTCAACGCGATTTATATTGACCGGGCGTCGTTTGAACAGGCAGCGAAAAAAGAACGCGAATTCAATCAGCAGAATATGGCCCATGCCTCTGAAACTCTGTTCAGCGAAATCGCGGCCTTAAATCGGCAGTTCAAGTATCTGGAAAAAAAACTGAACGACCTCGCTGCCTCATGTTCCCGGAAACCCGCCACCTCGGGCAATATCCCTGAAAAGAAGGCGACGCCGTCTTTGGATAATGTTAAGCCCAGGCCCGGTGAAATCATTGAACAGGAAATCAATCCGCCCGCGCAGACGCCGCCATGAACGCCGACTCGTTAAAATCCCTTCTGACCGCGGTCGCAAACGGACAAACGTCTGTTGAAGATGCGCTTTCATCGTGCAGGCACCTGTCCGTGGAAGATATCGGATATGCGCACATTGATCATCATCGCTCCCTGCGAAAAGGTTTTCCAGAAGTTATTTTCGGACAGAATAAACCCGTTAAACAAATTATCGGAATCATGGAGCGGATGGCCCTTTGGGAAAAAATTATTCTGGTCACCCGCATTGAAGAAGATAAGGCCGGCGCAGTTCTGGAAAAATTTCCCGATGCCGTCTATCACAAAGACGCCCGGATGATCTGTCTGATAAAAACCCCCCTTCCGGTTTCCGGAAAAGGCGACATCCTTGTTATCTCCGCAGGCACCTC
>PCSG01000241.1 GCA_002772195.1 Desulfobacterales bacterium CG23_combo_of_CG06-09_8_20_14_all_51_8
TTTCGATAAAGGCTTTTAGAACATCCCCGCATCCGCTCATGCCCACCCCGCTGCCGCCGATAAACATCGGCCTTTCCGCCGCGTTGATCGTCCGGGCCGCTTCCGCAAGCAGCGCATCATCCGGATGAGTGGAAGATTTATGCTTCCGGCGCACCGGCATTTTCACATCCTTCTCGTCCGTGGCGGCGAACAGGATATCCTGGGGGAGTTCCAGAAACACGGGCCCGGGACGGCCTGTGGTGGCCTGGCGGAAGGCGATGGAAAGGTATTCCGGAATCCGGCGGATGTCATAGCAGGTGGCGTTCCATTTGGTCACGGGTTTCACCATGTCAATCTGGTTCATCTCCTGAAGCGCCCCGGTAAGGTCGTCCCGCAGAGGATGGCGGCCGCAAAGCACCACCAGGGGCGCATTGTCGAGATAAGCGTTGACAACGCCGGTGAGGGAATTGGTGAACCCCGGCCCGGCAGTGACCAGACACACGCCGGGTTCGTTTTCATAGATGGACCAGGCATGGGCCATCATGGCTGCGGCTTGTTCATGGCGGACATCGATGGTGCGAATCTGATACTGGTTCAGCCCATCGAGAATATTTTCAATATGCCCGCCGGAAATGGTGAACACCATCCGGACATGTTCCACTTCCTTTAAATATTTCGCCACCAGATGCCCGCCGAATATTTCCGCCATGGGTTCCTCCTTACGATTTAAAAAAAATAATTTTCCACTTGTAAAAGTGGCGCATAAAGCGCGCTAAAAAGTGATAAGTGACTAAAGTGAGCTAAAGTGCCTAAAGTTTTGGACTGCGCGAAAAGCGCAATCATTTAAATCTAAAAATGACAATGCCGAAGGCATTAACCTCAACTTTAGTCACTTCGAACTTTAGATCACTTGGCACTTCCCTTCCTACATCACCAGCTTGATCCCGTCTTCAAACCACTGGGCATAGACGCTCATGCCCAGAACTTTTAATTTCCCTTCCGCGGCGGCGTTAAAGGACGCATCCTTTTTCTTGCTGGTCATTACGGAAAAGGCCGTGTCCGCATCCTTCCAAACCAGAGCCACATCATAGCCTTTGTGATCACCGGCCACAGACGTCAGCCGGCCCTTGTCAAAAATAATCATCCGGGCCCGTCGGCCATCCTCGGTTTTAATCAGAATTTTTGCGCTGATTTTGGCGATGTATTTTTTAAAGGCTTTGTTGGTCAGGGAAGCGATTTTCAAAATGTTAGACAGGGCGAACAGCAAAACTGAAAATTTCATAACCGGCTCCTTCTTAAAAATTACGAAAATGCCACCACCGTTTTCATGGCCCGGTGTTCCCGTTTGTTTAAATTGACTGCGATCATCTGTTCATAGTCTTCCAGGGCGAATTTGTGGGTCACCAAAGGTTCCGCCTGGATTTTTTTATTTTTCATTAAATCTAGAGCGATTTCAAACACATGCTGTTTCCGACCCTCCCATTCCACCATACCATAGGCATACACGCCCTTGATGGTCTGAAGTTTCAGCCACAGCGCCGTCAAATCAAGGTTTACATCTCCGCCGATTCCCACCACGCTTAAGGTCCCCATGGCCGCGAGCAGCCTCATGGAAAGATTTAAGGTGGCGCTGCCGGCCACCGTATCATAAATGCGGTGGAATCCACCCATGGGCATTCGCATGCCCAGCATGGGCTTATAAATTCTGGCCCCGGTGATGGCTTTGGTTCGGCCAAACACGTCTTTTGCCGGAACAATCTCATCTGCTCCGGCTGTTTTCGCCAGATCTGCTGCAAAATCAGAGGGCTCCATCAGAAAAATTCCGCAATCCGGCGCAAGCGTCCGGATGCACTGAATGATCAGGTTGCCGATCACCCCGCCGCCAATGACGAAAATCTTTTCTCCGGACTGCGGCATGTTGTCAAAGACCGCCTGCAATGCCACGGCAAGAGGCTCGGTCATGACAGCGGCCTCAAGGCTCAACCCCTTCGGCACTTTGTAAAGCTGGGATTTGTGTGCCGACACATAGGGGGCAAACCCGCCGTTCATCCCCCGGGTAATGCCCAGAAACATGCCCGGCGGAAGGGAGCCTTCGGCGAAATTTTCACAATTGCTGGAACGGCCGGCGGCGCAGGGACCGCAGAGGGGGGAAATTTCCCGAACCGCGCAGGTCAGGCCCGGATTGACCGTCACGATGTCCCCCGGCGAAAATCCAGACACACGGGCGCCGGTTTCAACGATTTCGCCGACCATTTCATGGCCGATGATACAAGGAAACGAGGTGAACGGGGAGGCGCTGGGGGAATCATGAAGCAGAATCAGATTGAGGTCGCTGCCGCAGAACCCGCAGTAGAGGGTGCGGATTTTGACCCAATCCGGGGTGATCAGACCGGGTTCCGGCACGTCAGCCAGATGGATAGTTTTCACCGGACCTTTGTAAAACACCGAATTGCCGAAAAGCGCCCGGAGCGTTTTGGCGGCAACAAACCGGGGGACATTGACGTTAAACTGCAGCGCTTTCATGGGCCCTCTGATTTCACTAAATAAGGATGGAACGAAAAGAGGTCGCAGGACACGCAGATACGGTTGAATGAAAGCAATATATGAATAATAGTTCATATTGTCAATTAAAATTATTACGTATTAAAACAATAGAATATATAAATAAATCGAATAGCATCCCAATTTATTTAATATTGACATTCCCTTATCCCCGTCAGTATAGTAACAACAAAAAGGAGCCTGATGACCGCCGTCCGAACCCCCAAACAGCCCCGCAGCATTCAGACCAAAAAGCGCATCATGCGCGCGGCCTTTCATCTTTATGCCCACAAAGGTATTCATGGCACCAACTCCCGGGAAATCGCCCAAAAAGCCGGGGTTTCCATCGGCAGCTTTTATTCCTACTTTAAAAACAAAAAAACCCTGCTCCTGGAAATGCTGGAAGATTACCTGAACCGGCATTTTCTGGCCATCTGGAAACCCATCGAAAAAATTACGATCAATAACATGGGACGCGCTGACATCCGGTGGCTCATTGAGAGCGTGTTCGCCGCCTACGGCATTTCGCCGGAATTTCACAGCCAGACCCATGCCCTGCGCTATTCCGATCCGGACATCAACCAGGTCTACGAGCGGGAGCGCACCCGGGAAGTGACCCAGATCCAATCTCTGCTCGAAAGCAACCGGCACCGGATGCGGATCTCCGACCCGGAAGCCGCGGCCATTGTGATCCACAACGCCGTGGAAAATGTCGCCCACACCGCGAAATTCATCGGGCCCAAAACCGATGAAAAGGCCCTCATTGACGCACTTGCGGACATGATATATGATTTTTTAATATTCGGGCGGCAGCCGGAATAAATTTTCAAACAAATTTGGGAAAACATCAACCATCCGAGGATTAGAATGAATCACTGCATGCCTGCCGGCAATGTACTCGATGAACTGCTGGCGCTGTTGAAGCTTGAAAAAATCGAGGAAAATATTTTTCGCGGCAACTCCCAGGATCTGGGATTCGGCAATGTATTCGGCGGCCAGGTGCTGGGACAGGCGTTGTCGGCCGCCACCCAGACCGTTCCCGAAAATCGGAGCGCCCACAGCCTCCACGCCTATTTCATGCGCCCCGGTGATCCGTCAAAACCCGTTATTTATCAAGTGGACTGCATCCGGGACGGCAAAAGCTTCACCACCCGGCGGGTAGTGGCCATCCAGAAAGGCCGGGCCATCCTGTCCATGTCCGCCTCGTTTCATGTGGCGGAACCCGGATTCGACCATCAGGACACGATGCCCGAGGGGATACCGGGACCCGACGGCCTGATGTCGGAAGTGGAGCTGGCCCAGACCGTCAGCCATAAAATTCCGGCGTCCATCCGCAACCAGATTCTGTGCGTCAAGCCCATTGAAATCCGGCCGGTGAACCCCATGAATCCATTCGCCCCCAAAAAAGAATCCCCGGACCGCTATGTCTGGTTTAAAACCATCCATCAAATGGGGGCTGATCTGGCCGTGCATAAATACATGCTGGCCTATGCGTCGGATTTCGGCCTCGTGTCTACGTCCCTGCGGCCCCATGGCAAAACCTTCTGGGACCCGGACATGCAGGTGGCAAGCCTGGATCACGCCATGTGGTTTCACCGGGATTTCCGCATGGACGACTGGCTGCTCTATATGATTCACAGCCCCAATGCCAGCAAGGCCCGGGGACTGAACCACGGGCGCATCTACACCCGGGACGGGGTTCTGGTGGCGTCCACGGTTCAGGAAGGGCTGATCCGGTATCGGGGGGGAAAAAAACAGTAAACGTCCAACATCGACCGTCGAACATTCAACGTTCAACTTCCACCGGAAATTTTTAATTTTTTACACCGCCACCCATGCTGATTGTTTAAATGAAAACCGCCCGCGGAAAAAGCCAGATCCGGGAGCTCCGGGAGAAAATCCTGGAAAGCGCCCTGGACATCATCACGGAAAAAGGCCTGGATGGGCTGACCATGCGGGGCCTTGCCAAACGGACCGGCATGACCGCTCCGAATTTCTATAATTATTTTTCCAACAAGGATGAAATCTACATTCATCTGGTGATCCGCGGATTTGAAATGCTCCACGCCGATCTCGCGGCCGCCCGGGACTGCTATACGGACAAAACCGCCCGGCTCCGGGCCATGGTCGACGCCTACATGGCCTTCGGCATGACCCGGCCCCGGTATTACGACATCATGTTCACCCGCCCCACCCCCAAATACAACGACTATGTCGGCACCCCTTTGGAGCAGGTATCGGCCGTCGAATACAAAATTTCCATGGACATCGCGGCCCTGGCATTAAAGGCCGCCGCGGACGTGCTCGCGCCGGATGCCGGGGAAGCCATCCTTACCCGGCGCCTGGTCCAGGCATGGAGCCTCATGCACGGGATGATCACGTTAAACAACAGCGGCGTCATGGGATATGTCGCTGATCCGGCGGCGGTTTATCACACCATCATCGACGAATTTCTCGCTTCTCTGTCGCCTTTGCCGAAAGCGCGTAAATAAGGAACCTCGACAGGAAATGGTAATCCCTTAAAACGGATCTTCCCCCTCAATTGAGGCGGGATATGCCATATAATATCCTGAAATTATTTTTTTAATCTTCCAAACGGCAATTT
>PCSG01000418.1:0-1760 GCA_002772195.1 Desulfobacterales bacterium CG23_combo_of_CG06-09_8_20_14_all_51_8
CCGCCCATTTCATATTCCCCGTAAATATGGTTCACATACTTTTCCGGAAAGTCTTTGATCCGCTGGCGGGCGATTTCCAGAAGTCCATCCCGGGTTCCGAAGGTCAGGGCCTCCTTGGGGCAGGCTTCGACGCATCCGGGGACCAGCCCTTTTTCAATTCTGGGCTGGCACAGGGTGCACTTGGTCACTTCCGGCGTAAAGGGATTGTCATACTCGTAGGCGGGAATGTCGAACGGGCAAGCGATCATGCAGTACCGGCAGCCGACGCATAAGGAGGGGTCATAAATCACCGCGCCGGTAGCAGATTTTTTCAGGGCCTTGACGAAACAGGCGGACACGCAGGCCGGCTCTTCACAGTGATTGCACTGTTTTTTTACAAATGCCGGGGAATGTCTGTTCGGTATTTCAAAACGGTTGACGACGGTATAGGTGCCGGCGTGGGGGCGTCGTTTATGCGCGAGAACGCCGAGATCATCAAACGGGCGGTCCGGCGGCGGAAGAGAGTTGACCTTATTGCATGCCGCCTCGCATTTCCGGCAGCCGATGCAGCGGGAAATATCGTGAAGAACCCCCATGCTCCCCGGATATCCTGTGAAATGGTGAACGGACGCTGCTTGCGCGTTCCGTCGAAGGCCAACCTGGCTTCCGACGGCAGCGCTCAACCAGCCGAAAAATTGTCTCCGGGAAATCCTCATGGTGCTTGACCTTTAATGTCGACGCCGGAGGTCCGTTGGTCCGGTCCGGTTTTTGGTTTATGACATGCCGCGCAATCCGTGGCCGCGGGTTTTTGAATCCCCATTTCCTGATGGCACCGGATGCATTGGCCGTGATAGGCGCCCTTTAAACCGGGCCTGCCGTCGGGATCAGGCGTCGCTGACAATCCATGGCAGGATGCGCATCTGGGGGGTGTCAGGGAAAGGGGGCTGTGATGATGGCATCCCGCGCAAAGGGTTTGTTCGGTTCCATGAAAATGACTTGCCAGCCTGCTTTTTTGCGCCCCGGCAGAGAGGGTTTGGGTGATTTTCCGGTGGGGGAATGTCGCGCCTTCATACTGGTCTTTCATGATGTCAATGGTCACGGTTTCCGGGATTTCCGTTTCCGAAACCAGGGACCAATGGGCTTTTCTGGAGGCTATCTCCGCTTCGGCGATGGCGGATATCAGTTTAGGATCGGCCGGAACCGGCTTGAGCAATGCGGCTTGAATGCTGTGGCAACCCGTGCAATCATTTTCCGGTAAAAATTTTTGAGGCATCTGGCTATGGCACCCGGAGCAGTTTTTATCCTTCATTTGTTCCAGGTGGCAGCCCTTGCAGCCGGCCATGGATCGTTGGGAATGCATCGCCTTTTCCAGTCGGATACTGGCGCTTTTTTCGCTGCCGATGCGCGTATGACAGGTGATGCAGGGATCCATGGAGGCGTGATGGCAGACATAGCAACTTTCCGTTGCGGCTTCATGGGATTTGTGACTGAAGGCGACCGGGGAAATAAACTGCCGGGAGGGTTCGCCTGTGCGGACAGCGTCTTTCAGCCATAGCGAGAGAAGCAAATGATCCGGCTGGTTCCGCCGGATTCTGGGGATATCCTCAAGACGTTGGATGGCTGCCTGCCTGTCCGCTGCATGGCATCCGGAACAGTCCGTGGGGCCTGCTTTTTTATTAAGGGCCTTTAATTTAAAATGGCAGTTGAGACAGGCTTCGTGGGCCACGGTCTGAAATGAGCGGGCTTCATCGCTGGTTTGCGCCTTGTGACAGTATCGGCAG
>PCSG01000418.1:1911-6987 GCA_002772195.1 Desulfobacterales bacterium CG23_combo_of_CG06-09_8_20_14_all_51_8
CCCGCAGTTCCAGTCTTTTTCATCTCCGGTTTCATCTTTGGTCGGCGGGATGGCTTCAGCGATTTCATGGCGGTAATGGAGGGATTTATCAAAGCCAAACGGCCGGGCCGAATCCTGGTAAGGAGGATTCTGGAAATGGCACGAGCGGCATTCAATGGTCATCGGGCCGGATTCTTTTCCCTGCTCCCTTCGTTCCTGATGGCAGCCGATGCATTTTTCATGGTACATTTTTCTGTCCGCATCATATGTGCCGTCTTTCAGCCGGTTGAATTTAAACGCCAATTGATTTTTTTCGGTCATATGGCAGACGCTGCAGTCCTTATCCGTCAATGCCTTTGTATGGTTGTCGTGAAGGAAAACAGCCGCCGGCATCTGACGTACAGAAAGAGTGTCTGACAGTTGAATGCGAATCAGATCGTTTCGCAATTCATTATCAGATGAAAGCACGGAGAATGGAATTGACAGAAAAAGAATGAAAAGAATGAAAAAGATGGCAGGGATTGTTTTTCCAAGTCCGGTGAACTGTGGTTGTGGCATGATTTTCCCCTAAAATATCGGAGAGATAAGTCTTTACAGAGAGACCCGGCGGTTTCATAAACAACATTCGATGGATTCCTACTAATTTTGTATGGAAAGTCAACAAAAAAATTATTTCGGGAGTTTACCCAATGAGATGCCGTCAAAGTACTTTTGCTTGACTGCCCGATTCGAATGGGATAAATTTTTTCAAATATTTTGAGAATTTAACCTTGTGTTATTCTATATTAAAAAAGGTGGGTGACGGACATATGTTAAGCAGGCCCCGGTCTGAAGCGGAAAAAAATTATTTGATCGACGCCATTGATGCGTTTAACCGAAGGCTGCTCATCATATCGCCGGATTTCATCATTCTTGCCGCCAATCTCACGTCCAGAGAAGGCCACCCGGAAAATATCATCGGCAGGCCCTGCTATGAGGTGATCCCCGGCTGCAGCTCTCCCTGTGTCAACTGCCCGGCCAATGATGCGCTGAAAACCGGAAAAGCCTCCCTGCGATATGACCAGAGTTATAATTTCTCCGATTCCATGGGTATGTTCTGTCTGTTTTCCTATCCGATTTATCGGCAGGACAAGCTGGAAGCGCTGGTAATGCTGGACTTCGACCTTCCATCGCTGAAAAACATAGAAGATCGAAGGATTCGTTCCAATGCCTTTTTGCGAAATCTTATCCACAGCGCCGTGGATGGGGTTATTGCTTCCGATCCCACCGGCAAAATACTGATTTTCAACGATGCGGCGGCCCAGGTTTCGGGATACTCCGTGGCCGAGGTCCTCAATGAAATCACGATCCGGGACGTCTATCCCGAAGGCGGGGCCCGGGAAGTCATGCGCATGCTGCTCAGCGAGGAATACGGCGGCGTGGGCAAGCTGATTTCCTACCATATCGACGCCAAAAACAAGAGCGGCGAGATTGTTCCCATCAGCCTGAACGCTTCCATTGTGTATGAAAACGGGAAAAAAGTCGCCACCATCGGGTTTTTTCATGACCGTCGCGAAGAGATCCGGATGCAGAAAGTTTTAGAAAAAACCCAGGTTCAGCTGCTCCAGGCCGAGAAAATGGCGTCTCTGGGCAAAATGGCGGCCGGCGTGGCCCATCAGCTCAACAATCCGCTTTCCGGGATCATTCTTTTCACCAAACTGGTGATGGAGGAATATGATCTGCCCCAGGACGCCCTGAAAGACCTGGATCGGGTGTTGTATGACGCCAACCGGGCCAAGGATATCGTCAAGGAGCTTCTGAAATTCTCCCGGCAGACCAGCCATGAAATGAAACCGCTGGATGTCAATGATATCATTTCCCGGACCATCTTCCTGCTGGAGAACCAGTCCATATTTCACAATATTGAAATCGCAAAAGACCTGGACATGAAGTTGCCGTCGATCACGGGTGACGCCCAGCAGCTGAATCACGTGTTTATGAATACGATTTTAAATGCGGCGGATGCGATGGAAGGGTCCGGCAAACTAAGACTGAAAAGCCAATTCTTATCTGAAGCGGGAATGGTAAGGGTTGAGATCAGCGATACCGGCCCGGGGATACCTGCGGATGTGCTCCCCCATATATTTGAGCCGTTTTTTACCACAAAGGAGCAGGGCAAGGGGACCGGGCTGGGACTGAGCATTGTTTACGGTATTGTGGAAAGTCATGGCGGTTCCATTCGCGTGGAAAGCGCGCCGGGGGAAGGCGCCACGTTTATCATTGAACTTCCGGCGATCAACGGACAGCAGGGAGGCGGTAAAATTGACTGATATGACAGGCGGGCTGAAAATTCTGGTGGTGGATGATGAAATTGATATCCGGGAAGGCGTGGAGCGGATTCTCAAGCGGATGGGCTATACCGTTTTTAAAGCCGGCCGGGGCGAAGAGGCCCTTGGCCTTCTGGCAAAAGAAACGGTTGATCTGGCCATTCTGGATCTCAAAATGCCCGGCATGGACGGCATGGAACTCCATCAGCGGATCCGGGAGCTGGATACCCGGATCATCGTGATCATTATCACCGGCTATGCGACCATCGAGACGGCCATCGAAGCCATGAAGCAGGGGGCCTATGATTTCATTCCCAAACCCTTTGAGCCGGAGCATTTGCGCATTGTGGTGCGCCGGGCCCATGAAAAACTGCGCCTGCAAAGGGAAGCCGAGGCGCTTCAAGCCGAACGGGAGCGGACCCTTATGGACCTGGATACGGAAAAGAGCCGTATCCGCACCATTCTTGAAGCCCTGCCCACCGCCGTGGTGGTGACCAATGCAGCAGGGGACGTGGTGCTCATGAATCCGGCGTTTGTCCAGAGTCTGGATCTGAGTTCCGCCGTCACCGCCGGAAAGCCGCTGAATGACTATGTAGCGGATTCCGGATTTTGCGAGATGGTGCTGAAGCTATCCCGGGGGGAAACCCCGGACGGCGCGGACGCCTCCACCTATGAGCTGACGGTATCGGGCAACAAGTACCTGATGGCCAGAGGCCAGTCGGTGATTAACGAAACCAATGAATGCATGGGCGCGGTGGTGACCTTTGCCAATATCACCACTCTGAAAATGCTGGATCAGCTGAAATCGGAATTCGTGGCCAAGGTCTCCCATGAGCTGCGCTCCCCGCTGTCCACCATCCATGAACAGCTGGCCATGGTCTTAAAAGAAGCATCGGCGAATGAAACCGAGGTGGACCAGCACCTGATTGAACGGGCCAAGGAAAAAACCCATGGTCTTATCTCCTTGATCGGCGATCTGCTGGATCTGTCCCGGATTGAGGCCGGCGGCATCTCCCACAATATCCAGCCGATCCAGGTGCCGGATTTGTTAAAAAGCATTGTGGATTTCATGGGGGCCCGGGCAAAGGCCAAGGACCAGACCCTGTCCCTTGAGGTGACCGCCGACGCATTCCCGGCGCTCAGCGCCGATCCCATGGCCCTGGAGAGCATTTTCGGCAACCTTATCAGTAATGCCATGAATTATTCGCCTTCCGGGGCATCGATCAGGGTGAAAGCCGGACTTGACGGCAACAATATTCAGGTCCAGGTGATCGACAATGGTTTCGGCATTGCCCCGAAATATCATGACAAAATCTTCGAGCGGTTTTACCGGGTCAAAGATGAAAACACCCGGTTCATCACGGGAACCGGCCTGGGCCTGCCCATCGTCAAAGGGCTGGTGGATTCCATGAACGGCAAAATTACCTTAGACAGCGATGTGGGGAAGGGCACCACGTTTACGGTGATGCTGCCGGTGTAGGAGTAGGGGGGGGGCGCGAATTAAAAATTGAGAATCAAATCATGCGGCCTGCACCATACGCAAATCACCATGGGTCCCCACCATGAGAGCCGGCGAAATTGCGATTGTTTTCTATGGAACAAAAATGCTATGTAAAATCAACGGGGTTTCTTTCGGTGGATACGGACATGGAAGGCGTCATGAGCCGCGCTGTAATGAAAAATCGGGTCAATTTTGGAGAAGGCGGTCATTCCGTGTAAAGGAAGGTGTCATATGTTGCTCGAGTATATCCAGGCGGCCCTCGGTCATGCAAAATACGAAATTTTATCCGATGCCGGTACTTATTATGGGGAGATCCCGGAATGCAATGGCGTGTATGCAAATGCGGTGACCTTGGAGGATTGCCGGGAGGAGCTTTTGGCGGTGCTTGAAGAATGGGTTTTGTTCAGGGTGCACCAGAATCTTCCCTTGCCGGCGATTAACGGCATGGAACTCAAGATCAGAAAAGTCGCCTGATGCCTGTCCTGGGACCGGTCAAAAGAAAAGACTTGATCCGTTATCTTAAGCAATGCGGTTTTGGAGGGCCCTATTCAGGAAGCAGACACCAATTTATGATCAAAGGTGAGATCACTATACGGGTTCCCAACCCCCATCAAAGTGACATCGGCAAAGAGCTTCTGGTGAGAATCCTTCGCCAGGCCGGGATATCGAAAGAAGATTGGGGAAAATTATAGAGAAACTTTGGTCGTTCTTACATGGATATATCATCCAGGGAGATACATACACTGTCCCGGGAATTCCCGGGAATTCCATAGAATTAGGGCCGGAAATGCTGAATTTTCGTCGAACAAGGGCATCCCTTTTGCACACCCAAAATAAAAATCGGGATGCTTTTAAAAAGGATCTTAATTGGGTGCTCTCACAGGACCCAAAAAAGGAGAGGCATTATTTAAGCTATCCATGGAGTATTTTTGTCCAGCGTAATTCCCAGGATATGTTGGATCACATAGATGATTATTTTGATTAGTCACCATTTTTTTAACCATTTTCTAACAGGGGGTCGTCATGACCAATAACAAAATATCCCGATTCAAATTATTGATTATGTTTGCAGCGGTTTTAATGCTGTTTGCATGTTCAAGTGTCAAACACGGCCTTTATGACATGGGCCTGAACCATGAATACAAGAAAGCAGGCCTCTGTCTCAAAACGATAGATATGGACGGGAAATCGATTGCATTGTTGGAATCAGAAAGAGATCCGGCAAAACCAACTATTATCCTGATTCATGGTTTGACGGCAAACAAGGAAAACTGGGTACGGTTTTCGAGA
>PCSG01000334.1 GCA_002772195.1 Desulfobacterales bacterium CG23_combo_of_CG06-09_8_20_14_all_51_8
GCGCGCAGGGCCCCGAGGGACTTCTCCCGAAGGCCGCCGATGGGCAGAACCCGTCCGCGCAGGGTGATTTCGCCGGTCATGGCGACTTCCGTATCCACCGGCCGATTGACAATGGCTGAAATCAGGGCCGTCGCCATGGCGATTCCGGCTGAAGGGCCGTCCTTTGGGATTGCCCCGGCTGGCACATGGATATGAATGTCCCGATTTTCAAAATAATCTTTGCCAATGCCGAATTTTTTCCCGTGGGAACGGGCATATGTTACCACGGCCCGGGCGGATTCCTGCATGACTTCACCGATCTGGCCGGTGATGATCAGTTCTCCCTTGCCATCCAGCAACGTAGCTTCGATATAGAGCACTTCGCCTCCCACCGATGTCCAGGCAAGACCGGTGGACAATCCGACCTGACTTTCTTCCTGATCCATTTCCGGCAGAAATTTGGGAGGCCCCAGAAACTGGTGAAGATTGTTCTGGCTGATGTGAAACGGCCCCTTTTCGTTTTCCGCGATTTTTCGCGCCAGTTTCCGGCAGATGGTCCCGAGTTCCCGTTCCAGATTCCGAAGACCAGATTCATAGGTATGGACTTCAATAATCTGTTGCAGCGCTCCTGGACTGATAGATATGTCGGCATCCTTCAATCCATTGTCCTGAATCTGCCGGGGCAGAAGAAACGCATGGGCGATGGCGGTTTTTTCCTCGAGGGTATAGCCGGAGAGATTGATCACTTCCATGCGATCCAGCAGGGCAGAAGGAATCGTATCAATCACATTGGCTGTCAGAATGAACATGACACTGGACAGATCATAGGATAAATTAAGATAATGATCGCTGAAATTGGTGTTCTGTTCAGGATCCAGGGCCTCCAGCAGGGCCGATGACGGATCCCCGCGAAAATCTGAGCCGATTTTATCGATTTCATCCATCATGAACACCGGATTGCTGCTCCCGCATTGTTTCAATCCCTGAAGGATGCGACCGGGCAGTGCGCCGATATAGGTTCTTCGATGGCCCCGGATCTCCGCTTCATCCCGAATTCCCCCCAGAGACATTCTGAAAAATTTCCGGTTCATGGCCTTGGCGATGGCCTGTCCCAAAGATGTTTTTCCCACTCCCGGCGGCCCGACGAAACAGAGAATCTGCCCTTTTTTTTGAGGATTGAGTTTCCGGACGCTCAAATATTCGAGAATGCGGTCCTTGATTTTTTCAAGCCCGTAATGATGCGTGTCCAGAATTTTTTTAGCTTCAACGATATCGATCTTGTCTTCGGTTAATTTGCCCCAGGGCAGTTCCAGAATCCAATCCAGATAGGTGCGAATCACCGAAGCCTCGGAGGAGTCCGGATGCATCTGCTCCAGGCGCCGGAGCTGTTTGTCCGCTTCCTTGGAGACTTCGGCCGGCAGTTTGGCCTTCTTGAGGAGTTTTTTGTATTCCGCGATTTCCTCGAGTTTGTCATCAAACTCCCCCAACTCTTTGTTGATGGCGCGCACCTGCTCCCGTAGAAAATAATCCCGCTGGCTTTTGGAGATTTCGTTTCTTACATTGGACTGGATTTTCGCCTGCATCATGGAAAGTTCCACTTCCCGGGTCAGGAAATCATTGACTTTATTCAGCCGCTCCACCGGGTCAAACGCTTCCAAGAGGCTCTGGGCCTCTTCGATTTTCAGTTTCAGGTTGGAGGACACCAGATCCGCGAGTTTTCCCGGATCTTCGATTTCTTCCAGAAGAATGCCGATTTCACTGGAATATTCACCGCGAATGGTCAGAATTTTTTCGCAGTTTTCCCGAATATTCCGCATCAGGGCCTGATGCTCCAGCTCGATCTTTTCAAAGGGAGCATCTTTGACGACATCCACTTTTACATTGAAAAAATCTTTTTGAGGCATAAATCGCCGGATATGGCCTTTCTCAAGGCCCTGAACCAGCACTTTAAAATGGCCGTCCGGAAGCTTTAAAATTTTCAGAATCCGGCAAATGGTGCCCACCCGGTAAATATCCGTTGAGGTCGGATCTTCAACGGAAGGATCTTTCTGAGTGGATAAAAAAAGCAGGCGATTCCCCATCATGGCTTTTTCCACGGCTTTAATGGACCGCTCCCGTCCGATAAACAGGGGAAGCACCATGTCGGTAAAAATCACGACATCCCTTACCGGCATCAACGGCATGGTTGCAGGAATATCAACCTTCCCATCCGCATCCTCCAGAAGGCTCACCAAATCGTCTTTATCTGTTTCCGCCATAGTTAAACCACCTGTATGTAGATTATGAAGTGAAAAAAATCAGGTTGATGATAAAAGGCAAAATTTTTTTATGCTGTTTAACCGGCAATATCAATTTAAATTTTGATGCCTGCGACTTAAAGACGACTTAAAGATTGATTTTAAACCGCCGGTTGCCTATGATATTTAAGCGGGTTACTTTTTCGCCCGACAACTTCTACCGATTGAGCCCGGCCATGCGGCCTTTCTATTGATCGCTTCACCTGAACCCATCACCCAAAGGATCGACCATGTCCGGTCTGTTTTTCCCGCCTGATTTTATAGCACCCGACTGGCTCATTCTGTCTGTAATATTTGTCGTCGGCGCATGCATCGGCAGTTTTTTAAATGTCTGCATCTACCGCCTTCCGGAATCCCGCTCCATTGTCATGCCGCCCTCCGCATGTCCCCGGTGCGGGAGTTTCATCAAATTCTATGATAATATCCCCATCGTCAGTTACCTGTTTCTTCTGGGCAAATGCCGGGTCTGCAAGGCCCCTATTCCCATCCGCTATCCGCTGGTGGAACTGCTGAACGGTCTTCTGGCGGTCGCCGCTGCGGTCCGGTTCGGTATTTCCATTGATTTTGTCGTTTATTTTATTTTTATCAGCGCGTTGGTGACCATTACCTTCATTGACTTGGACCATCAGATCATTCCAGACGTGATTTCTTTGCCCGGCATTCCCATCGGACTTCTATGTTCCCTGGCATTGTCCGCCGTCAGTTTTCGGGATTCTCTCATCGGCGCACTGATCGGCGGCGGAAGCCTTTTTCTGGTGGCCTGGGGATACGAGCATTTTACCGGAAAAGAAGGCATGGGCGGCGGCGACATCAAACTGCTGGCCATGATCGGGGCCTTTACCGGCTGGCAGGGTGTTTTCTTCACCATTTTTGTTTCATCCGCCGTCGGCTCCATCATCGGCATTTTTCTGATGCTGATCGCCAGAAAAAACCTGAAATTCGCCGTTCCTTTTGGCCCGTTTCTTTCCATAGGCGCCATCGCCTATCTTTTTTTCGGGCCGGAAGTAATTTTCTGGTATTATCACCGGGCTTTTGTCTGATGGAAAAATCCCGCGCCTTCCGGCGGCCGTCATAAAAAAAAACACAAAAGGCAACATCCCTGGAAGGATGTTGCCTCAAAGAGACTGTCAGAGTCCTGAAGAAACCTTAACCGCAGGTACCCGACGTGCCGCAACTGGAGGAGCAGCCCCCGCCCGCTTGCAGGCTGGAACTGATCTGGAATCCGACGCCCTTGAAATCCACCGTCACCGGCTGAACCTGGGCCAGCAGATCTTTATTTGTGATAAATTTAAATTTATTGAATTCAAAAACCTCATCCATGTCATTGGGTTCATCCAGAACCAGCGATAGAGACGGGCCGCCTCAGCCGCTCTGGTTCAGGAAAAGCCGGATGGGCTTTACCTCTTCTTTGTCCCTGAAAAACTCCGCAACCTGCTGTTGCGCCGTTTGCGTAACATTCAACATGGTAACCTCCCGGATATTTAAAATGAATATTTAAAACAGATATTTGAAATTAAAATATTTCCAACCGATGAAAAGGTAAAAGAAATTAATCATCCGCCCGAAGGTTGTCAACACAATTTTTCCCGATAATTTTTTACGCCCATTGGTGATTGAAGAAATTTCTCGTAAATATCCAGAGCGGCAGGGGAAAAAAGAACAAATATCACGTCAATGAGAACATCCCGCTGTTTTAAAAAATCAGCGGTGGTCGTGACGGCGATCCTGGCTGCCGCATCCATGGGATACCCGTAAACACCGCAACTGATGGCAGGAAAAGCAATGGATGAAAATTTCTTTTCAAGGGCCAGGGTTAAAGTATTGCGATAACAATCGGCCAGGAGGACGGCATCGTCCGGCCGGCCCCGATACACCGGCCCCACCGTGTGGATGACATATTTTGCCGGCAGATCATATCCTCGGGTAAGTTTCGCCTGACCGGTCTCGCATCCATTCAGTTTTCGGCATGCTTCAAGTAACTGCGGCCCGGCGGCCCGATGAATGGCCCCGTCAACGCCCCCGCCCCCCAGCAGGGTTTTATTGGCGGCATTGACAATGGCGTCCACCTCAAGCCGGGTGATATCGCCGCAAACAGCTGTCATGGTGTATTTCTGGTTCTTGAGCACCGACACATTCACCTCCCGTTAAATCTGTTCCCTTAATCCCTTGACTTGAAGATGGCCTTCTGGTATTGCCCTCAAAAAAATTCAACATGACAATATGAAAGGAATCCTTAAAAATGGAAAGAACCTTGTCCATCATCAAACCCGATGGCGTTGGCCACGGCCTTATCGGCGAAGTGATCCGGCGCTTTGAAAAAAACGGCATTAAAATCATCGCCATGAAAATGGTTCATCTGTCTTTAGACGATGCGCGAAAATTTTACGCAGTTCACAAAGAACGTCCTTTTTTTAACAGCCTGACGGCGTTTATGACCTCCGGTCCGATTGTGCCGATGATTCTTGAAGGCGAAAACGTCATTGAAAAAAACAGAACCCTGATGGGGGCCACCAATTACAAGGACGCCGCTGAAGGAACCATCCGCCGGAACTTTGCCACGGACATTGAAAAAAACATCGTCCACGGGTCGGATGCGCCGGAAACCGCCGCCATTGAAATCAAATTTTTTTTCAACGAACTTGAAATCTGCGAACGGGGTTAATCCTTGCTTTTTAAAACCGCCAGAAACGCGGACTGGGGAATCATGACCTCCCC
>PCSG01000365.1:0-3342 GCA_002772195.1 Desulfobacterales bacterium CG23_combo_of_CG06-09_8_20_14_all_51_8
CATTAACCTTGCCGTCCCTTTCGATCTTCGTTATTGCCACCGCCAGCAGTTTGTATCTAGCCTTAATCATCACGCCCGGATTGAATTTGAAATCCCGTTTCAATTTTCCGTCCATTCCCATGTCAAAATTAACGCTTTCAAAGAAGACCGACTGCACCTCATCATATTCACCTGCCGTAAGCTCCGGTTTCAGGTAGGCAACCGCACCGGACGGAAGCTCCATTTTTTTTAACTCCATTCGTTTCACTTAAAAATTAAACTTCGAGGGTGGAGAGTCTATCCCCACCCTCTGGCTAGCTTTAATAACTTGTCCCCGCCACGTCATTCACCACAGTCAGCGAGAATGCCTGCTGATCGCTCGTGTCATACTGGGCTTTCAGCACCTGATTGACATACACGATCTCGCCGGTTGAAAGCGGATCGGGGCTTTCCACTATTTTCAGATTGTTGAGCGTGATCCGGAACTCGTTGTAGGTTGAACCGCTTATCAACGAACCGAAACAGCGAATCACTAAGGCCCGTTTAGTCCGGCGAATCCACTCCTGAAGCTCCTGTCCCGTGTCGAGGAATCGCTTGACCGTAACGTCAACGCTGGACTGCTTTCTGGGAAGCGAGGCCGGATCATAGCTTCCGCTTCGCTTTGCTCCCTCGTCTGATTCAAACTCATGCACGATATCGAACTTCGAGCCTCGTTCCAGCCGTGTCTGTGTCGCCGTGAGAGCCGCCGCCGCCGTGTCGCCGAAGCGAAACTCGGTTCTGGCCCACTGGAAAGGCGTGCCGATAGTCGGATTGGGTATCTGGGCTTTGATATAGCAGTAATCCCCGGTGGCATAAGTCCCAGTCATTGAAGCGGTCGTGATAATAGTCTTGGCGTCATTAATCGAGGTAACCGCCACATCCTCGGTGTCATCCACCGTCCCGCCGGTGACATTCACCAGCGTCAGCGTATCGTCCGCATGCACTCCCTTGGCCGGCTCCGGATCATAGTCGGTTGCCAGCGTCAAAGTCGTTCCGGAACCACTGGAGATCGGCATAATCGAAACGTGTCCGAGGGCCGAAACATTGAGACTCAACTTCATCTTGTTGTCGTCGAACTCCGGACTCAACGATCTCACTTCGACTCCGAAATAACGATGCACCACATTCCCTTTCAGAATGTCGAAAGTGTAGGAAGCTTCGGCGTCTCCTAGCGTCCACGGGTGGGTGTAGGGGGCTTCTTCGCCGGTCGTTGCTCCCTTGTCGAACATCATGTTCAGAAAATGCGGCAGAGTCTTCGGTTCGGCCAGCACCGAAATCTCCCCTTGATGATCCCGCTGTCCTTGCAGGATCTGATAAATTCCGTGCCTTTCGGCCATAATCGGATTGTCAAGATCCAGATTCTGGTTGGTGAAAAGGCTCTCGCTGTAGAGAGGAATGGCCACAGTCGGGACGACCGCTGTCCCCTTAGAGCTTTCTTTCCCGATCATTAAATAACCGAGATTGGATATTTTTTCCATAGTTTCAATTTACTAATTAAGTCCTGCCGGAAACCACGATCAGCTCGGATAACCTCGCCGTAACTCTGGCCTCTGCAGTTATAACGTCTCCCCGCTCCCGAATGCCGTACTCCACCCTTAAAAGTTGGTTGTGAACGATATTCGAAAGCGTAAAGTTTGTCCTTAAAATTCCTATTATTGTGTTTGATTTGTAAAGTCCCTCCGAATCCCGATTCTCAACTAGTTCGATCAGCTTGCGATGGCTCACGTTTTCGTCCGGGTTCTTTCCCAACTCGGCCCGCTTGTCAATGATGATCCCAATCCCGATGGTGTGAACTATCTCATCCGTCCCGGTCGCTCCAGCACTTACTTCCTGGCTGTCGCCTTCCACATAAACGCAGGGCAGGTTGTTGGCCGGCGGTGCGATCGGATCGCCCTGATAAAAAGCCTTGATTTCCGGCGTGAGGGCGTCTTTTAGCTTTTCAATTATCTCGTCAATGATTCTTTGCATCAGAACGTGGGAGTATAACCGGTCTTCAGCCTGAACCCGCTTTTGCGGATGAAGTTGTCCAGCCCCTTGTGGAATATCTGGACGATGGACTGCTTCCTTTGATTGTCCAGTTTCATCATAACACGGCGAGGCAGTCTTGTCCTCGGCATCCTTGACTGGTGATACTTAAAATAATTAACCGTATTGAAAACTCTTGTCCACATATTGCTTGATTCGTATTGGAAGCTACCCCGCATCCTGCCCGTGGCCTCCAGTATTCCCCGCCCCGGATAACGCATTGCCTTGCGGGCGGCATAGGCCGGACTCAACGGTTTCCAGCTTTCGCCGATGACGCCTCCCCGTGTAGAGAATACCTGCCCCGCAAAAAAGTTCTGCAGATATTTTCCCGTCTCGGTGAATTCCGATCTCCAGTTTTTAAGATTCCAATCCAGCGTGGTGAGATTTCGGGACAGAGATTTTTCTCCTTCAATCAAAAATTGTAAATGGATATCTTTGAGCTAAATTATTAAAATGTTTTTAACCTCGTGAACATCCTACCGCCGCCGGCATTGTCTTCATCCTCATCCTCCGTGCTTGAATCCGGCCAACCGGAGGGTTTTCCAGTGGCCACTCTCGCCAGCTGATTACCATCAGCATCCAGTAGAACCAGTGTCCGTTCGGAAATCTTTTTCAGCATATCCCGGCCTTCCCTTAACTTCTGCTTGGCCAGCTTTTCATACATCGGTTCGATTCCGGAGTATTGTTTGAAAAGAAGCCGGCCCGCCGAAAGTTGCTTGCAAATATCGGAGATGACCTCCGGAACATACGAAAGCGGTAAGGTATATGTCAATTTTAGGGCCGAATCAATCTCATTGGTTGATTTGTCCCGCATTTTGAGGATTTCTCCGTCGTTTATCCGGGCATTGTCGCCAAATCCCGCCTCTTCCCTTATATCATCAATCGAGCAGTAAGCCCCTGTGTCCCCGCCGTAGACCGCCACAGCATCGGCCAGAGCCGTTTCAACCGAAGTTTGAGAGTTGTAATAGGTGCATTTATACCGATATGATGCTGAACCGGCCGAATCCTCGAATAAAGTCCCGTCCGGATTGTCAATCTCAATAGTCTTCGGATTGGTTATGCCCGTCAATGCCGAGTAGAGTCCCGAATCAACTGCCGTCTCCTTGTATAATTTTCGCTGGTCGTAAAAAAGTTTCACTACTTCATCGTCGTCCTTGTGGGCGTGCGTGAGAGCCACCGCCAGCGTAATGATATTTCCAGAAATATTGCTGATTTTGCGAAGCTCGCTTTTGTCATTTCCTCGTCTGCCAATACGCAAAAAGTCATTGGCCGCGTAGTCCGAAGCCCGCTCCACCGTCA
>PCSG01000365.1:3351-4487 GCA_002772195.1 Desulfobacterales bacterium CG23_combo_of_CG06-09_8_20_14_all_51_8
CCGCCGCTATCGAATCGGCGTCAAGAAAAGTTTTTTCACCTTCGTTAACCGATTCATTTGATGCGATAAAGTTAAACATATTATTTTTCTAATAATTCCCAAATTTTTCCAACCACTATTGTTCCCCACGCTTTTCCAACAAGTTTTTTTATTAAAGCTACTTCTTCGGCAGTTGAATCAATAGTTCCTTCTCTTTTTCTATATATTTTTTGGGCTATCATGAATCGCTTGACTTTTTCCTCACCAGTTAATTCTTTTTCATCTTCAAAATTAGCCGTAAGAGCATAAATTATAGCCTTACTCATAGTCATATCAACAACTTTCTTATTTTTCTCATTGCCTTCTTCCATTTTTAAAACTTCTCCTTCAATACTATTGATTTTTTGATTCAAATTTACTTTCATATTATTTAATTATTTCTTTAGCTGTTTCTTCCGCTAACTTGACTTCAATTTCGCTTTTCACGCCTAACTCCTCGCATTTTGCGATAAGTTCGCGAATTTCCAAAAGTTCTAAATCGCGGGTTTCTACGAAGTCATTTTTCTGCTTTAGAATATTGACTTCTTGCTTCTTTAAGAAGTCCAGCTTATACTCATTAACTTCTTCTTTTGTTTCTACCGATTTTGTCGCTTCCAGCGTGGTTTCATCTTTTTTGATGTATTCCATTGTTGTGTTATTATTCAATTAAGGTTGCCCGACGGGGCGTAATTAGCGACTTGGACTGCATTCCGGGTCGCTTTCCTGTTTTAAAAATTAAAATTAAATGTATGCAGACACTTAATAGAGAGTTTGAGTCCTTTCTCTTTCTCAAAGGGTTGCAACCGGTAACTGTTCTTGGACATCTCACGGGGATTAACAGAATTCTTCGTAAGGTCGAGCCGAAGAAATTTGACGAATTTGTGATTGAAATGTACAAATCCAATTTCTCTTATTCCTATAAATCAGGTTCAGTCAAAACTATAGAATACTATTTGGAATTTCTCGGCACTCCCAAGCGTTACAACCGCCAGCGAAAACCAAAACCCTTGCAAAAAGAACTTCTGTCGGAATCGGAAATAAATCTGCTAATGCTTTCTTGCCGAAATATCAGAGAGAAAGCCATTTTGTCCCTCCTTGCCTATTCAGGCGTTCGTCCG
>PCSG01000365.1:4788-5039 GCA_002772195.1 Desulfobacterales bacterium CG23_combo_of_CG06-09_8_20_14_all_51_8
CCACAATAATTGATACTGAAACCTATCTTGATACAACTTACCTAAATGAACTTGGTTATGTCTGGAGAGATGGAAGGTTGAGAGTAAGGTTATCAAAACGTGTTCCAGACATCGCCACTGAACTAGCTACAATTGTTGTCAACAAACTGCTAACAACTCACTCTTTATCAGTAGATAACATAAAACACTGGATTATACATCCTGCAGGAAAGTCTGTTCTTGACAAGATAAGAGATAGCCTTGGTTTGTCA
>PCSG01000236.1:0-1289 GCA_002772195.1 Desulfobacterales bacterium CG23_combo_of_CG06-09_8_20_14_all_51_8
CACTGAAGATGAAGTTAGGCGTCTTTTAAACCAGGGCCATTCGCAGCTTCCTTCGGACCTGCCCCTGGTCCTCGTTTCCCATCAGCCGCCGATAGGCACAACCTGCGACCGGATTTCTTCCGGAGAACACGTGGGAAGCATTGCCGTTCGTGAATTTATTGAAGTCCATCAGCCCCGGGTTTGCATTTGCGGACATATTCACGAATCCCGGAATGTGGACAAGATAAACGACACCTGGATCATCAATCCCGGCATGCTCGGGAAAGGCCATTATGCTTTTGTCCGGATCGGTGAAGGAAAAGAGATTTTTGAAGTGAGAAAAATCCCTTAATAATTATCCGGGTGATAAAACACCATGAGCAGGGGCCGGCGGTCGCCTGGGTCCTCTGATCGGGCATCATTGTTGTTGTCTAACATAATATGGGTGTCTAACATAATATGGGTGTCTAACATAATATGGGTGTCTAACATAATATGGGTGTCTAACATAATGTGGGGGATGCCTTCAAAATTTTGTCTCCAGATAATGATTCACGGGTGAAGATAGCACCCGTCGCCAGGACCCGTACATGGGATTGGGCAGGATAAACCATTTTCTGCCCCATAAATCCTCGTGAATTCGGGTTATTTCCCTGCGTTTTTCAGGGGCCATGTCGCTTTGGACCCCGGCTATAAAATCTCCCAGATCATCGCCGAAAAGCATGAGGATACGGTATTTTTCCGCAATATACGCTCGTCGGCTTGTCTTGTCCGATCCCCAGTCTTTGAATTCGTTTTTTAAAAGCAAGTGAGCTTCCGGAATTCCTGTGATGCTCAGTGCGGTGAGGTTTTCAAGGGTTTCCGCCTCCTGGGGGCAGGGCGATGCAGTGTCCGGCCGACGGTCACATCCCCGGTTGGTGATAAAAATCACCGCGATACCCAGGTCCTGAAGATGGTGGATAAATTCCACGGCCCCGGCAATGCTCCCGGCCCGGCCCTGACGTCCCCACCAGTCCCAGTCGCCGGCATCAAAATCACTGCGGTTTAAAGCGAGCCAGCCCTGGAACTCGGAATTATCCAGGACTGTTTCATCGATATCAAAAATCACCGCCGGCGGCAGATCAAAATAATCCCCGGTCTGCTCCAAAGACGCAGTCCACCTTTGATCGGCAATGGCCGCCTCAAGACTCATCCGGGCCGCAGTGTATGCCTGGAAACCGCAGGCCTGATATTCGGCGGCGGTTTTCGCCCAGAGCACACTAGTGACGTTCGGCGATTGGCGGACCGCACATGACAAGGTCATCAAAATC
>PCSG01000236.1:1297-4978 GCA_002772195.1 Desulfobacterales bacterium CG23_combo_of_CG06-09_8_20_14_all_51_8
ACAGAGCAACTGCTTTATCATTATTAATTTCTCCTTTGGTGTTTCATTATTCAACCATAACCGCAAAATCAGTTCGGTCAGCCATGATACTGATTTTTACCTGCGATGAAAAGGCAATTTAACAGGCGATTTCAACCGGCCTGTTTTCCGGAAAAGAACTCAGGAGCTTTTCCGACCATGAATAACCGGTGATTCACCATTCTGTTAGGGCGGTTTGGCCCTTGCATGGTCGTGGCTTTTGGTGTTGACACTCCGGCCGGTGAACTGCGATAAACAAAGAAAACGGTTATCACTTTTTTCCCCCCGGGGGAAGGGGCCTCTTGAAAATCAAACACATCCTGATCATGGCGGTGCTCATTGCTCTGGCCTTTGGCTCAGGAATCATTGTTTCCAGCTGGAACACCCGTCTGATCTGTTTATCAAGCGGTGAAATCATTCAGGCAAAAAAAACCTGGGTGATTCTGGGCACGGTATACTATGAAAAAGGAGATGGCTCCCTTTTTACGGTCAATACGAATGCGGTGGATGAAGTCGTGAGCGCGGATTTTTCCAGTTTTCATGACTGGAACATTATTTTATCCCATGCCGCAGCTTCCGGTCAGGGGGTCTTCGGCATTCTGGAACGATGGGAAACCTGGGGTCTTTTTCTTGGGGCAATGGCGGCTTTCCCGCTTGCCCGAGGCATTCGTTTCATTTTTTCCAGACGAACGCCTGAAAGCAAAAAAAAAGAGGATTCCATGGACCTCATTTCTGTTCCCATCCCCCCGCAGGCATCGGATACGGAAAAGGTCGTTCTTTTTTTTCTTAACGTTTTCCTGCTTCAGATAAAAGCCAAAAGTAAAGATACATACCAGTTCCAGCCCACGGATAAAAAAGGCCCCCTCAATACCTTTGTGTATGAGTTCCGTGCCCGTGTCGACGGCCAGTGGCAGACCCGGAGAATCTCTCTGGGTCGCATCGGCGAAGACAGCGGGGCCAGGAGCAAATGTTTTTACGCGATTTTTGATGACCATTTTGTGGTCAAAATTCCGCCGGAACCGGTCACGGACATTAATGAATACATTTTAAATATCCGGGCTGATCAGCGCATCGCTGATATGTTGTCGCCCCGGGACTGCCTGGTGCCCCGGGTATCGATGATCTTAAACCGGATTCCCGCTTTTGTAAAAACCATCGGCAAACCTGCTGCGACCAGCGAGCAATCTTGCCTGGAGGGGTTGATCAGCTTTACGAAATTTCAGAAATTTCTTAAGATTGGGGCGGGATATGGCTTTTTTATGGATTTCTCCCGGCACTTTTTTCTGGGGCAGATATTAAAAGAGTGCCATGACGCCGGCCCTGAAAGCGGAAATTCGTCAACACGGGGACCTGATCTGGTCTTTGTCGGATTTTGCTGATCGATATGGCGAGCAGTTCACGGATCTTTGCTTTGCGCTTCAGGACGGTTTTAAGCATTTCGACAGCCTTTTAAATATTCCGGATATTCCCTTGTCTCAAAAAAAGAACTGGTATGCCGGCGCTTTTCTGGGCAACAAAGACCCCGATGCGTTAAAAAATATCCCCGAAAATGTTTCAGCCCTTTTGGATCGCATCAAAAATGGGCATCAGCAGGCGGCCATGGCGTATCAGCATATGATAAGGGAATATTCGCGGAAAATATTATTCAATCGCAATATCGCCAAAATCCGAAACATCGCCTCCAGGCTGGTGGATTTGCTGTCCTGGCTGTTTTTCAAACAGATCGCCATCCGGGACTTGAAGCCGGATAATCTGATGGTGGCTGGCGATCCCTCCAAATATCCCCAGTTTTTGAGCGCGCCGGATGGGTTTGAGCTGGGCCTGATTGATGTGGAAACCGCCGTCCGCCTGGATTCCGGCAACAAACTCCCGGATCAGCCGAAACTGGGCTGGACCCCATTTTACGCGACGCCGGCCCATATGTTTATCAACGAAGTCCTCGGGCAGCTTTATGAAGATGCTCGTTATATCTATCTTCTTCAGGATTGGCACGCCACAGTGGCGATGATGTTTCAGGCGGTCACCGGGAAAAAACTGTTTGTCCGAACCGCCGGGACCCTGACGGAATTTTCCCGGGAGCTCTCCCGGTATTTTGATAATCCTTCTCAGATGGTGGCGTTTGCAAAAAAAACCACCGAAAAATTCTGGAGGGAAGCCTCTGATGAATTTGATATCAGGATGCGGGAAAATGAGGCGGTCTTAACCTCAACGACTCTGGAAATCACCCGAAGCGTCAGAAAAATGTTTCACGCCGCCGCCGAAAAATCCCGGAGCAGGGATCTGAAAATACGGCTTGGGGAAGTCAAGTCCGGTGTTTCCGTCTTTGAATTGCTGGATATCATGTTTTGTCATGTTGCCGAAATCATGGACCGGGGGCCAAAATCCGTCTGATTTTTTCTTAAGGTTTGAATCCAATGATTCCTTGCAAATTTCATGAAAAAAGTATATTCTTTCATGAAAATACAAAGGAGATACAATATGGCCAATTTGCAAATTAAAGGAATACAGAACGAATTTTATGAGCAGATAAAGGCTCTGGCAGAGGCTGAAAGCCGATCTGTCAGCCAGCAGGTGCTTTATTTGATCAAGCAGCACATGATTAAGGCCAACGCATTGAAAACGATCAAAACACCGGCCCAGGTATTGCTCGAGCTGGCCGGATCATGGACTGATGCGAAAGAATCTGAGGAAATTGTGATGGAATTGAAAGCGGGCCGAACAAATTCTAAAAAATTATCAGCAGGTTTTTAATGTATCTTCTTGACACGGATATCATCATTTATTCTTTAAAAGGAAATCAAACAGTTGTCTGGAATTTACAACTACACATGAATGATCCCTTACATATCAGCGCTGTCACGTTGATGGAATTGTATTATGGCGCTTATAAGTCAAGTCACGTGGAAAGCAATCTGGCAAAAGTCAAAGCCATCGAAAGCTCAATGGGCATTTTCCCAGTCAGCCAGACCTTGGTGGAAATTTTTGGGTTATTAAAATCAAACCTTGAAAAAACCGGCACGCCGCTGGATGATTTTGATCTGGTGCTTGCGGCCACTGCTCTTTCTCATAATTTGATATTGGTAACCAATAACACAAAGCATTTTCAAAGAATCAACGGCTTGAAAATAGAAAACTGGTCCCGAAACGCCCCGTCCTGATTGTCCTGATGTGAATGAGGTAAATCACAAATCAAGATGTGACACTAATTCCCCTGATTCCCTGATTCCCCACCATATCTGCCTCCTAATTTTATGTACAGGCATACGGTACATATTTTAGGCGGCGATGTCAATATAAATGACCAACGGTGGCCAATAACTTCATGGATACCGGCCCGAAATCCGTTTGAATGATATTTTCATCTTCTGTTTATAGACAAAAGGCCGCCCAACCGGGCGGCCTTTTGTTGTGCGTTTCAACGGATATCCCGATCAGGGCAGATTCGGATTCTGGTCCGTGATGGGATTTAAGACCGGGCTGTCGCCGTTATAAGCGGACCCCTCGCCCATGCTCCATTTGAACCAGGAGTCGTCAAAATTGCTGATCTCCGGAAAACCCATCATGTATGCAAAAAACCAGGCCAGGCTGGATCGCCACGCCGTTCCGCAGTAAAAGCTCAGGTGCTTGTCGGTGGTCAGGCCCTGGAAATTCCAGTAGGAGTAA
>PCSG01000004.1 GCA_002772195.1 Desulfobacterales bacterium CG23_combo_of_CG06-09_8_20_14_all_51_8
CCGGGCGGATTTGAATCCGCCGGCGGCCGTGTCCGGGGCCGCCACCTTGAGGGATTTTGACCTCAAGCGGCTTTCCGGGTTCTGGGCGGGGGGCGAAAAAATTCACGGCCGCCTGTCGTCGGAGATACAAGTGTCGGGGTTTTTGAAAGACCCGGTCATCCACATGACGGCATCCGCCAAAGAGGCCGCCTATGATGATTTTCCGGCAACAGACATGGCGGTTTCCCTTGTCTATGAAAAGTCCCGGATCAACATCACGGGTTCCGGTCTTCGGCTTGGGAAAAAAATTCTGGACGTGAACGCATCGGAGGCCGCGCATCTGGCGCTTTATCCCTTTGTGTTCACGCCCATGCCTGAAAGTCTCAGCGCCGCAGTGCATCTGGATCAGGTAGACATTTCCGAAATTTCGAAATTCATCGCCCCCGGGGAACGGGTCCAGGGCCGGCTGTCATCCGACATTAAACTGTCCGGCCGTCTGGAAAGTCCGGCCATCGATATGCATCTGTCGATAAAAGAAGCCGTGTTCAATGAATTTTCACTTCCGGAAGCATCGGCATCCATCACCTATAAGGATTCAGAAGCCAAGGTGGACGCATCCGCCTATCATCAGGACAAAAAACTGCTGGAGGCGAAGGGCTCCGCGCAAATGGATCTTTCGCTCTATCCATTTGTTTTCCAGCCCGAACCCGGCGGGCTTGATGTGAACATCCGTCTCGATCAGGCGGATGTTTCATGGATATCGGAAATCATCAACCACCCGGAATATGGCATCGCCGGGGTTCTGGATGCGAACGCCGTTGTTTCCGGAGATTTTTTTTCGGGTATCAACGGCCGGATGCAATTGACAGGGGGTGCGCTGACGCTCAAAAAACAGGGACTGGTTTATGAATCTCTGACTGCGGACCTTGAATTTGCGGGAAATACCATCACCCTGTCGGACTTAACCGTCAAAGGCGATAAAGAAGGATCTCTCCGGCTGTCGGGCGTTTTGACCCATGACAATTTTTACCCCCGGACCTTCGATCTAAAGGCCGTGGGCGATCAATTGTATATCCCGTTTCACAGCGGGGTGGACGCGCGGATTAATCCGGATTTAACGCTTTCCGGGACGTGGGCGGCGCCGGTGCTGACCGGGAAAATCACGGTTCCCGAGGGCCGGGTCAATCTGGAAAAGATTTTTGAAAAGCACCCGTCCGAGATCCGGATTGTGGCTCCGGTGTCCGACGAAAACGGCCTGCTGCGGGTTCCGGAAACAGAACCCGAGCTCCTGGCCTTTGTGGACCCCCTGGCGGCGGACGTGTCCGTTGTCGTGCCCAAGGATTTCTGGTTCCGGGGAAAGGATGAACAAATTGAAATCAAAGGCAATATTCAGTTAAAAAAAGAGGCGCGGAAACCCTTTGTCCTCTATGGATCAGTGATGCCGGTGCGGGGGACCTACCGGTTCCGGGGCCATCTGTTTCAGATCACGGACGGGGAACTGACGTTTACCGGCCGGGAGGACATGAGCCCTATGGTCAATATCGAAGGCGAGACAGCCATCGGAGAGGTGAAAATCATCATCCGTCTGTCCGGGACCTTTGAGCGCCTGAATCTGGATCTGGACAGCGAGCCGCCCATGGACCGGTCGGACATCATCTCCTATCTGATTTTCGGCCGGGCTTCGGATGAGCTGTCGGAAAAGGAAAGTTTCCAGGCCGAGGAAGCGGCCTTAAGTTTCACCGGCCAGATCGCGGCGGACAAAGTCCGGGAAATCATCGGCGACACGTTTTCTATTGATTATTTAAATATCAGCGCCGGCAGCGGCGAGCTGCGCCAGGGTTCCCTGACCATGGGCAAGTATGTGCTGCCCAAAGTCTTTGTGACCTTCCGCCAGGGGTTTGACGAGACCGTTTCCCGGAAAGTGGAGGTGACCTATGAAATCAACAAGAATTTTGATCTGGAAACCCAAATTGACAATGAGCAGACGTCGGCCCTGGATTTGATATGGAAATACGAATTTTAATTCAAATAGAGATGACGTAAAAATGAGGGAGGCAAAAGAAAGATCATGACAACAGCAACACAAATTGCAGGCCCATTGAAAAAAATTACCCTGACTTATATGGCCGGAACAGCCGCGGCCGCCCGGGACCTGGTGTCGGCTCCAACGGACCTGGAATTTATTTTCGGCGTCGCCGCCCAAGGCTTTACCCCCTTTGAGTGTGCCATAGACGGCAAGAAAGTCGGCGATTCCGGGATTCTCGCGATCCCCCAAAAAGACCTGCCGGAATTTTTCGGCCATATTCTGCCTTGGCAAGAAGTATTTCTGGTCAACTATGATCCGGTCTATTTCCACTTCACCATCACCGCCGTATCCGATGCCCAGGCAAGTGAAGTGGTCCGCTTCATGGCTCAGGCCGCAGCCGGCGGGTGCGGCTGCGGCTGCGGAGGGCATTGACGGTCCTCCTTCCGCTTGCTTCCATCACTTTCTTTTTGCTTTCTTTCTATCCAAAATTACCCTATTAATGTCAATTATGTCGGGATCCACTATAATATACCCATGTCCTCAATTGCGGAGCGGTGGATGCGCTTTGGATTAATTTTTCGAGCGTATTATACCGATCCACATAAAACGCCATGATAAAACTGCATATGGATCGAAACAAACATAATTACAATATGTTACCATCAATTTTTTGATATATTCAATGGCGTATTATGCGGACAGAAAACCAAGAATCAGGGTTTTATATGGACCCGTATAAACAATATGCGTAGAACACCATGGATGACGATTTTCTGACAATATCACCACCGATCTATATGGTCGGAATGAAGATCGGATGTTGGAAGTGCGGGGAAAGGATGCCGGTAGTGGCACTCTTGGCGCCGACGGTTGAGGACGCAGTGGATCAGGTTTGTGTCCTGTCAGATGTTGTTGCTCTCCCGGAAGACGTCCTTAGCTACGTGCAAAAGCGAGTGCCCACGTTCCAGTTTAGGTACTCGAAGACAGTTCAAGGTAAGTACTATGCAAATATCTGCCCCAGTTGCGGAATGTTGTCCGGTGACTTCTTCCTGCATTCAGAACCAGGGGCACCGTTTTTTCCGACGTGCGAAGAGGAAGCTGGTCTCCTTTATCTCGCAGAGATCCCGATGCAGAGGCCGGTGCGCATTCGGGCTGGTTTTCACATGGGCACGGGCGAGTTGATCCTGAACCATGCGAAACGGATCGCATAACAACGCCATCAACACGGACGGAAACTCGCACGCGCCTTTGGCGCGCGCGAGTTCGCCGCCGGTTATGGCGAGCGTTGGATCCTAATTAATTGGAGATATACAAGACATGAAATGGGAATCGATAAATAAAAAGGAAGATAACACAGTCGATTTGCCTGATACTTGGTTGTTCACACATTACTTCGAGGCCCTAAACACCCTGTTCCGTGTGGAAAATTCATTGCGAGTTTTTCTTTTCGCGGTTCTAAAAACGACTTTTGAAGAAAAATGGTTGGATATCAATGTGACTAGTGATGACGCTAAAGAGGCAACAATTTCTAAGATAGCGAAACAGAGAAAGGCTCAGGCGAAAACATTTGGATATTTAGGATATAAAACCCCTTGCCCACTTATGTATATGACCAGCGGCGAGTTGATAAGAATTATCACGTCGGATTCTTATTGGAAACATTTCAATATGTATTTTCTAGGGAGCAAAGAAATTATTAAAAATAAGCTTGAAGAGATAGGTTCTGTTCGCAATGCGCTCGCTCATTTTCGTCCGATTAAGCAAGACGATGTAGACTTAATTAAGCAGAACGCACGACATGTCCTTTCAAACATCGAGGTTTGTCTTGTTGATATGATGAGTTGCGCGAATACCGTTCCGACAAATACGTCAGAAGAATGGTATACAGTCCTTAGAACATTAGGTACAGATCATTGTACGCTTTCATTCAATCAAAGCAATGATGAAAAATGGATAATGATCTCTTTTTTGTATAATTGCCCTGTGATTGGTGGGCGGGGGAGTCGCCACTATCGATCCGATAGAGCGCTATCAATTAAAACCTCTTCAATTCTTAAACTTTTCCCAATATTACAAGGATCACTTGTCTTTTTGGCCGAGGAATTGAAGCACCCCGTTATGAAGGAAAATGGCCCTAAGTTCGACAAACAATTTAAAATGCTTTTTAGTCAGGAATTGTTAAGTCGTAAATATAAAGAGATAAAAACGGAAATTGAGAATGTATTACTTAAAATATCAGAGGAAACAAATCTTCTTGAAGACGATAATTTAGCCAGAGGTGAATTGGTTCAGGGCGTCACAATCCGCTCTCAATGGAAAAAACGTGAGGATAAGGATACTGGATGGTGGTCCTTTGATCACGACAGTTTACTATGCGAAGTAAGTGAAGATGACCCTCCTGAATACTGGGGGAGATTAGGTTATATTGAAAAGGATTATGTCACAAGCACTGAAGACTATCCTTGGATGTCGGTGAACGTCTCAAAATCTAATATACCTTTCTGATCTGGCATCCAACATTTTTTTGCACAGGATGCCAAAAAGCTGGCGCCTGTGAAAATTTTGTTATGCCGCAATATTTAGAAGGATAAATCTTATGAAAAAAATCATAATTTTAGCTATTGTTGCTGTTTTATTTTCAGCCTGTGCAAATACTAGGTTAGATTATTTACCGAATCCAATTCCTGCGCAGCAAATGAGAAAGAATCCTCAAGATATTGAAATTTTGTACGATGGTCCGGGACGACCTTACGATGTTTTAGGGTTAATCGATTGCCAACGCTATCAACCTGGTTTTTCGGATCCGGGGTTAATTGATGTACTTCCTGAAGTTAAATTTAAAGCTTCCCAAGTTGGCGGAGATGCAGTGATAATTCGAAGAAGCAATTCCGTAA
>PCSG01000245.1:0-1261 GCA_002772195.1 Desulfobacterales bacterium CG23_combo_of_CG06-09_8_20_14_all_51_8
ACACTAAGAAAAAATTGCCGTTTGGAAGATTAAAAAAATAATTTCAGGATATTATATGGCATATCCCGCCTCAATTGAGGGGGAAGATCCGTTTTAACTCTCTTTTGATAAAAATTGATCCCTCTATAAACTATTATAGAGCGAGGCTTATTTTTTCTGGCCCACCAGGGGCCGAACCTCAATTATCTCTTTGATAACACTTGCTTTATTTTTTTTGTTTTCCAGTTCAGCCAGACTTGTTTTAAACGCCCGTGCTTCAATCGGCATATAAATTCCCACCATTTTTTTCTTTCCATTCCCATCCATTAACCCGAATCTGGCCCCTGCAAATCCCTGGCCGATAAACGATGGGATCAACCCTTTTTCCGCCAGCAGTGTTTTTACCGTAAACTCCAGGCTTCGCTTTTTCTCGGTGGTGTCGGCGTTCACCAAGACTTCGGCATGGTTGTGTTTTTTCGCAAGCTGGATAACGGTTTCCGATACCAGGCTCAGCATGATATAGACCAGGCCGTTGTTCATGGAAAACGCCCTAAAATAAGAGTTTTTCTCAACGCGATTGATTTCCGGCTCGATCAATGCGAGAAATTCATCCGGGTCCAGCCATGACAGATCAATAATCTCCGGTGATTCTCCTTTTGCCTTTGATTCCTTGTTCTTTGACGGCAGCTCGGCTTCGGACTCTTTTTGGTCGTGGATTATCCGCACCAGATCGGTGGTTGAGTTTCCTTGGAGGGAGAGCTGTTCCGCCTCCATTTCCCGGGCTGCCTGGTCCGCTTTGCGCAGGTCATGGGTAAACCCTTCCCGAATCTGATAATGATGGGATTTAACAGCCATCAGGATGTCTTCGTGCTGGGGAGAGGTTTCCATAAAGATGGCGTTTTTTAACACCAGATAAGAAATATACGGATGGTCCCCTTTCCGGTAAGTGCCCGCATTCATGAGAGACGGGATTTTGCCGATATCATGGCCCAGGGCAGCCACCAGAATTTTGCCCATGATCATCTCCGGGTCTCTGGTCTTGGCTTTGGCAACACCGGCAATCATTTGTTCGGCCACATTGAGCGAATGGTCCAGAAGCGTGATCTTAGACAGCAGATCATAGACGGTCTGAATTGCCTGGTATTCATGATCCTGGTCCGCCTGAACCACAGACGGACAATCGCCATGAGCATCGAGCAGGGCCAGAAGCGTGGTGACAGGTTTTAAATAACCGCTGGTGCCAAGGATTTTTTCATATGGTAAAACATGCTTTTTGTAAAAT
>PCSG01000245.1:1274-6859 GCA_002772195.1 Desulfobacterales bacterium CG23_combo_of_CG06-09_8_20_14_all_51_8
CATGCCGCCATGAAATCTTGTGGGTTGCAGGTTTAGGTTTCAAAAGCGTTGATGGAGGTTCTGCTTTATTTTCTAAAAATTGGAAATCCTCCGGAATTGTAGAGTCAGTGATTTTCGCAAGGACCTGTCTTTTCTTTTGCCACCGCCTTTCCGCCGCCCAGACATAAATAATAATTCCAGCCGCCAAAGTCGTGGCGCAGAAAAGGCTTATTTCCAGATATCCAGTCATCAGAGAACCTCCACCCGGGGATACATGACTTTCAGATACGGCTCCTTCACAAACCCGGCTTTCCCCTTAAAAGCCCCTTCAAACGTGAACAGATAAAAATCCCTGAGCTGCAAATTTAAAACATTTTCCGGCCGGACAAGGGGCTCTTCCACTTCCCGGACGGTAATACCGCCGCCAAGAGAAAGGATGGGCGAAAACCGTTTGACCATGCCGGAATACTCGGAAATATAATTGGCGGTATTGGGATCATTGACCCGCATAAAAATTTTGCTGTTGGTGTTATCCAGAATTTTTCTGGCGCTGGCCGGACCCAGTTCCGCTTCAATGTCGGCGATGGACTGGGTAAAGGCATGAATCCAGACCCCTGCCCCGCCAGCCTTGTTAAATAGATCTTCAACGCCCATGTAGAGCAGGTTTGACGCCTCATCCATGTAAACGCAAAGCGGCGGGGTAATGGTCCTGCCGGACAGATAGATCCTGCCCACAAAGCTCTGGATCATGGAAAGCAGGACCCGGGCCACGATATGGGCGGTCTTCCGGGTGAGCAGGCTGCCGGTCTGGACAATCAAAATCACCCGTTTGCCCTGCTCCAGCCGTTTGATAAAATTGTTGACCTTTGCCTTACCGATAATGGCCCCCACACTTCCCGCGGACAGGGAGGTCAATACCGTTCGCAAGGAAGAGGACACTTTTGAAAAATAATCCTGGGGAGAAGCCAAAATCTGCCGTAAGGAAGCAAGAATTTCTTCGGCTTCCGGATCATCTTCATAATCCTTGAGCTGGGCTTCCAGGTTTTTCAGGTCCGTATAGGAGGCCCGTTCCTTGACGGAATTAAAATTCAGGTTCGGCCTCTCGTTTTTGATCCGGGCGAAAAATAAAAGCGAAAGGATGATCACAAACGTGGTTTCATAAGCGATGTTGATGAAAAATTCTTCCTTGGCCTTGATGCCGGAAACCACATGGGACACCAGTTCCTCGGGCATGTAATAATAGGCCAGTGGGTCCATTTTCGCGGAGCAATCCGGGAAAATTGGGGTCACCAGGCATAACTCATCCTGCCGGTTCTCCTCATAAGCGATCTGGACGATTTTGGAAAATATGTCGATATCTCCCTTTGGGTCGAAAAAGACCAGGGAATAGCCTTTCCGGATGTCCTGTTCCATCATCAGCTCAATCAACCGGGTCTTGCCGATCCGGGTGGATCCAAATCCAAAAAGATGCCCTTTCCGGTCCGCATCCGGCAGACTGATTTTATTTACCTTGGCAGGCGTCTGAAGATTATAGCCATGGCCCAGATAGGTTTTTCGATTATTTTTAAACATTGTTACCTCTCCATCAGGGCATGGCCCCGTATTGCTTTCATTCGTCGGATAAGCGCAACCCCCCAGATAATGAGAAACGGCATGATCACGGCCAGCCCGAAAATCGCCAGAAGCTCGTAGGCCCTTTTGATCAACAGAGGTTTTACGGCAAGGAGGATGTAATAAATCCGTATGGCGAGATCGTATTTTTTAAGACTCACAACTTGGGAAAAACGCCACGCGGAATCCGGCGTGATGCAGTTTGAAACCCAAATCATGAGAAAGCAAAGGACCAGGCCCTTTAAAATCAGGGAGAACACCCGGCCCAGCAAAAATGAATCAATGGCTTTTTTCGTGATTTTTCCAATATAGTTCCGACTCAAATATGAGCACAGTCCCCCGGAAATAATCACCGGCAAAAGATTAAGGACCCAGAGGAAAATACTGCTGTTGATCATGGGAAAATACCCGGCAATGACCTGCCGGGTGACGTCATCAGAACTTAGAATCAGAATTACAGACATAATCAGGGCAAAGATGAGAGCTTCCAGAAACCCGGCCCCGAACCCCACATTGAAGAAATTGAGCTGGCCCCGTAAAGTTAGAAAATCATCCGGGATTTCCTGGCCGCTGGCCTCGATGACATAAAACTGCTGGATCTGGGAAATCGCATCCAGAATATGCGGAAATATCCGTCCGGTGGAACCCGTGGACTGGCCCACGGGAATAATCATGCCGGTGGACGTATCCCCGGAGTTGCCGATGGATTGTTTATTCATTCGCTACCTCCGTATTCACTTCAACACTCACCGCCGTTCCATACAGGATGATCGAAATAATGGATTTTCCCGTGGAGATATTGGTGGTCTCAATGTGAAAACCAATGATGGCGTTTGCCCCGTGTGATTTTGCCTGGGACATCATTTCCGTAACGCCGTTATGAATGAATTTGGCAAACACCCGCTGGTAGCCGGAGGAATTTCCGCCGAAAATATCCGTAAAACCGGCAAACCAGTCTCTGATCATGTTTCCTGCGCCTACGATGGGGACAACCACCGGGCCGATATATTTCTTAATGCGATATCCCTCCAAAACCGGTGTGGTTGTAATCAGCATGTTGTCCATAAAAATTTTCCACCCTCAGTGAAATTGAAAAAACCCATAATTTGCTTTAAACCAGGGCCAGTAGAAAGACAGCCAGGTTTGAATCCATGGCAGGAGCAGGGCCGCGGCAACCGAGACCCCGCCGACAATAAAATTTCTCTCGATAATGGCGTACATGCTTCCCGCGACAAACACCGCCATGCTCAAAAGGGTGTTCCATGACACCCCCCATAAGTAATTATAGAGTTGAGAACGAAAAATTATTCCGGTCAGCACCAGGCCTGCCCAAAACAGCGTGAAAACCGCGTGTTTTATTTTCACTGTCGGTTTGTCATGGCCGTTTGAACCTTGCGGATATACTTTCGGGCCAGTTTCTGCTTCTGGTGACTGGAATCGGCCAGGCCTTTGCCAGTGTGATAGCAGGCCACGCTGTCCCAGGTATTTCCATACCGGTCCACGCATTGGCGAAGTATCCAGGCCCCCACCATCACGTTGTAACAAGGGTCGGTAAGATGTCGCCATCTCCCGCAAAGTCGTTTTTTCCAGCTTGAATTAATCTGCATCAGGCCAAGGTCATAACTGCCGTTCCTGTTTTGACTTACGGCTGAAGGATCAAGCCCGGATTCCACCCGGGCAATGGCGGAAAGCAGCTCCGGGCTGATTTGATAGGTTTCTCCAGCCTGGTTAAAGCAAAACCCGAATGCGATGGAATGCGTAAAAATCACCATCACCAGGACCGGCAAAAATTTATTTCGCATCCGATACCGTCACGGTCATACCGGACAAGGCATTTGCAAGGGCGGGCATGTCTGCTCCGTCAATGCGATGACCGTTTTCCAGAAAAAACACCGGGACTCCGTCAAGGCCAAGGGCGGCGGCAATTTTTTCTGAAGCCGCGATCAGATCAATTCCTTCCCGGCACTGGTATTGGTCAGTCTTGTTTTCATCCATCCAGGTTCCGCTGATATATTCTTCAAGGCTCAGTTTGCGGCATACGGCTTCAATTGCTTTTTGGCGGCCCACCGGCGGGTGGACACTGGAAAACAAGATTTTAAATTCCACCCCATGGGTTTCAGCAAATCCCTTCAGTTCGGCTTCCGCCTGATGACAGAAAGGGCATACTGGATCGCTGATCATGTAAATCCTATGCTTTATTTCTATTTGGGGTGCGTAAGACATGGCGATGCATTTTTCGATGTCGGGTTTGAGGCGGATAAAATTTTCCGCTTTTAAATCGTCCAGGCGCGTCTGGGTGAGCTGTTTTTTGTCCTGAAACATTTCTCCGGCGATCACGTAATTTTTTCCGGCATAGACCGGAACATACTGGCCGTTGATGTCCAGGATCACTTCACAGATCCCGTTCACCGGCTGTTTGGAAACAATGGTCGCCGGCGGAATCGGCACATGGGTCTGCATGGAAGCAAGGGTGATGTCTTTGCAGATATCAGGGGATTCATCTGACCTTGCGGTAAAGGGAAAGCATAAAATTCCGGTTGTGATAAGTGTTGCGGCAATTGTCTTCTTCAAGTTTTTTTCTCCTTCTGGTGTTTGAAAATTTTTAAAAATCTCCTTTGATGTGCCCGATGGGGGCTGATTGCTTTGGCGCTGCGTTTTTAGATTTTGATGATTTTTTCAAAGAAGCCTGCTTTTTTTTCCGCTCCTTCAACTGTTCGGCAATCTTGCTGCCGACTTCTGATTCAAGAAAAGCAGCTACCGCAGATTCAACCATCATGGACTTGTAGCCTCTGGGCAATTCTTCAATCAGGTTTATGACATTGGCTGAGCAGAATCGGATGGCAATTCTCTTACCCGCATGATCAGTCATGGTCGGCCTCCAGGTATTTTAGAAATCCAACAGCATTGCTGAACTCCGGGTTTTCCGGCACATGGACAAATTCTTTCGGATAAGCAGCGGCAAACTCATCCTGGACGTAATAGGCACCCCCGCCGGCAAGAATCAGAAGATCGGCTTGTTTCAAAAAATCTTCCCAACGGGACCGGATTGTATTAAACAGCCAGTCAGCGTATTCCTCGCTTGCTTTCCGAATGGGCCAGGAAACGTCTTTGACCGCGCCATAGAGCGCGATCTCTTTCTTCTGGATTACGTCTTTTAGGGCCTGCTCCGGCAGCTCGAAATTCAATTCCCGCTGAAGAAAACTGCCCACCTGTTCCGCGATTCTTGAAATCCCTCCCCGATCCAGCATGTTCGACCATTCCCGGCTGGGACGCCCTCCAACCACGCCCAGGACATCCACGGTGTTGAACCCGATATCCACCACTAGGATATTCAGGTTCAGGCGCTCGGTGATCGGAAGGCCTGCCTGATCCAGAATGAAATCAAAAAAAATTCCCTGACCCTGGGCGCGGACGTCGATGGAGGAAAACGGCAATTCCACGTCAGATACCTTCCCCTTTTTCATGATGCCCATGAGGTCCGACCGCTTGGAATGGAAATGGGCCAAGGGCATTCCCAGACACAGGCGCTTCCTTGCGGCGGCCAGAACTTCAGGGTCAAGGGCACGGGATTGTACCTGAAGGGTTTTTTCGAGGGCGGCCCAGGCCAGTAGCGGCGAAAAAGTCATCAAAAAATCAATATCCCGGGTGGAAAACACATCCCGGCATTGAAGGGCGGAATTCCCGACAATATAATTTTTCCCGTTAAACCCGTATTTCTGCTCATCCGATCCCAAATCCCCGATAATTCCGTCCCGGGCATAGGCGATGGCTGTGGGGAATTTGGTTAAAATCGGTTTTCCAGCAGGTCCGTTTTGCGAATCCAGTTTCAAAGCCAGCTTCACGTCTCCGAATCCGAGATCTAAACCAAGTAAAATCGAGTTTTTATTCCTATCCATCTCTCCTCCTTGGGTGCCGCCAAGGCACCTTTGTGGTTAATTTTGGCGCCACCCCGGCATCGCCGTGGCATCTCCCCGGCGCTTCCCTGATGCCGCGCT
>PCSG01000245.1:6879-7639 GCA_002772195.1 Desulfobacterales bacterium CG23_combo_of_CG06-09_8_20_14_all_51_8
AGTTGCCATCCAGGCGTCGCCCCGGCACCGCCGTGGGGCCGCCCCGATGCCGGGGTGACAGCAAACGCCAAGGCAACGGCATTTTCCAAATATCATGGAGTTCTTTCCTCTTTTCTTTATGGGTTAACCCGATGGGCGCATAAAATTTCTATAATTATTAATAGAGCCGGGCCGCTTTTTGCCGGAAACCCTTCTAAGAAAAAAACAAGGCCTCTATAAATATATTATAGAGCCAGCCCTCATTTTTTCCGGGAACCAGGTGGAAAATTCCAAAAAAAGGAGGGGGGAGTGGGATGAAAATATCGATCAGGCTAATGGTATGCCCCCTATAAGGTATTTTGTTTTTTGTTTCTTTTTGGAGGGTGGTACCTCCGGAAGGGGGGCGTGGATGGTATGGCTAAAAAATTTTTTAGGAGGGAAAAATTGGCGAACCGGAAAAAGCACAAGCTGGATATTTATGCCGAGACAAGACTCTGGAATCTGAAACTTCAAAACCGGCAGGCGGCCACCCATGAGTTGATGGAGGAAATCATTTCCCGCTTCGACCTCGAAGGCGGGATGAGCCTTTACCCGACGCTGCAAAAAATAATTCTGGCGGCCAGGCGGCGGGTGATGCGCCGCCGGACAATGATGAAAAAAAATATCAAATTCTGGTCCCGAAAACTTTTTCTGCCGGAAAACATTGTGGCGGAGTGGGCATGGGCCGGTTTCCTGACGGAAGAAAATATCGCGGCGGTTGCTGAAATTCTTTCAAGATACC
>PCSG01000245.1:7690-16296 GCA_002772195.1 Desulfobacterales bacterium CG23_combo_of_CG06-09_8_20_14_all_51_8
TAATTTCGTATCTCGGGAAAGGTTTGCGTGCTTTCGCGTAACCAAACGGTATTAAAGACGAAAATGATCAATTTGGGGTTCAAAATGACTTGCACATTTTAAAATTTGCGATGTTTCGCGTACCTCTCTGCGATATTTCGCGTACAGATTTGCGATGTTTTGCGTATTTTGCGATAGTTCGCGTACAAAATTGCGATGTTTCGCGTATGGGTTTGCGATAGTTCGCGTACAAAATTGCGATGTTTCGCGTACAGATTTGCGATAGTTCGCGTAAAAAAATCGATGTCAATATCCTGAAATTTTTAGAAATTCGCGCCAGATTAAGTTTTTTAAATATTTTTAAATATTATTAAGAGTATTTAAAAAAAAGACGACGAAGTAATAACTTACTAGATTATTAATATAAAAGCCCTCCCCCGATCCTCAAAAACGCCGACGGCGACGGCGGCCTTCTCAGGAAAAATTATAAAATTTTCTATAATTATTTTTAGAAACCACAATTTTTCTAACTTTTCTTGGAGGCCGATCATGCAGCAGGAACGACACGCGCTAAACTGGTTTATGGACATGGTGGAAAAAGGGGCGATGAATCCCCTGAACCCGGATCTGAGCCTGGTGCCGATGGATATTCTGTCGGAATTTTACTGGGATGCCTTGCCGGATGGAGACATCCTCCCATCACAGACCGCCGTCAATGTTTCAAATTTTCTTTTCATTGCCTGCCTCTTTGTCCTGGAACGTCAGAAGGGGCACGGAATGCCCAAGGAAGTAACCGCCAGGGCCAGTGAGGCTATCATGGCCATGGACCGACTTTTAATCCTTGCTGGTTTGGAAACCCTCAGACGGGAAGGTTTGCTGAATTATCACACCAATGGCGGATGGCATAATGGGGAAGGTGAAATTCTGATTTCCAACTTGAGGCCCGATACCGTTGGCCTGGGCATCTCCCCGCTTTTCAAAACTTTTTTCAACTTCAACTGAAAGGGAAACCCATGGCTAACCAGCAGAAAACGCATTCAAAAGAATCCCAAAACGACAAGACATTGCCCGTCCGGATCAAATCGGAAGTCAACTTCCTGATCCTGCCCTATTTCAGTCTGGACAAGGATGCCGATGTGAACCGGCGTCTTGAGTTCAGCGAAAACCAAAAGCAGGGCGATGAAGTGTTTGAAATCTTCTGGACCGTCATCCCGCATCCGGAATTCGGTTTGCCGCGGGATTTTGAGCGGCGGCTACAGAGAGCTGTAGAGCATAGCCTGACGAGCATGCCCCGGCCGATCACAAACCCGGTGCCGCTGCCGACTTTCAGGGAACTGGCCCGGATCATGGGGGTAAAATGTTCCGGTCAGTTTGTCAATAATGTCAAAAAGGGACTTACCACCATGATGATGACCGCCATTATCAGCAAGCGGTCTTATTACAATAAAAGCAAAAAAGCCTGGCTGGATGAGCGGTTTCACCTCTATGACAAAATCGCCTTCAAGAACGATCCGCTTTCCGACGGCCAGACCGCGGAACGGACTTACGCTTATTTCACCAGCGGGTATCTGGACAACCTGAACGCCCTGTATGTGCGGCCCATTGATTTTGAGTATCTGAAATCCCTCCGGCCTATTTCGTCCCGGCTCTATGAAATTTTAGGGGTCAAGTTTTACGGGCACCGGGATTTTATCATGTACCGGTATTCCACCCTCTGCAAAATTCTGCCCCTCAAACGGCAAAAAACCCTGGCCCGCGCAAGGCAGCAGCTTCAGGGCGCTAAAGATGAGCTGAAGGAAACCGAGTTTCTAAGCCGTTATATTTGGCTTCCCATACGCGATGTCAGCGATGACTGGTATATCCGCTACGAACCCGGAGACAGGTTTTTCCGGGAGATAGAGGCTGTGGAGCGCGAATGGGCCGCACCGCCCAAAAATATTACCCCCAAGCAGAAAGATATTATCCCTTTGTTGCCCGATAAAACCAATGAATCCGATCCCCGCCACATTGGTGACGGATTAGAGACCTGGCAAGGTGAAAGCGTATCCGGAGATGAAGAAAATTCTGAAGTGGATTCCCTGTGGTCCCTGTTTTCCGAGATCATCATGCAATATCCGGAATTTGATTTAAGGGGTCAGGATCGGGAATGGTTTCAGCAGCGGGTCCAGGGAAATGCCGGCTGGAATTCCTTAAATCTCCCGGAAGAACTCAGGAATTGGGGAGACTGGCTGGACATCGAGCACCGAAAAAAAAGCCGTGGGGAAGCCAATAAATTTCCCCAGTCGAATTTCAGGGGAAGCCTGATGAACTGGCTGAATCGGAGCTTGAACGTCGCCATAAGGGACAATGATAAGGGCCTAATCTTAGCCGGTCAACAACCTCTTGGACGCAAAGGATGGGATTTGCCAAGTGATTACCGCATCGACATCATGTAATTCATCAAAAACCCCGACTGATAGCCACAAAATGCATCGATCAGCCGTCTATGACAAAATTATGGCCGACATCAAAAAACGGCAGCAGGCGATGGCTGCTTCAAAGCCGAATGATTTCATCTGCCCCATCTGCGGGAAATTATTTCCTCCGGAATGGGATAGACTCGAAGAAAAATGGGGGTTTCCGGAAATAGGCGATACCGGAATATGCCGGCAATGTTTGAAACTCCGAAACATCCGGGAAAATATCGAGACGTGTCTTAAAAATGCCGGCGTTCCCGCAAAATATCTCGGCTGCGCCTTTGAGAATTTCCAAGTGGCAAGAGAAAATATTAAATGCGTTCAGGCTTGCAGGCATTATCCGGGCAATCACCGCTCTGATTTTCCCGGTCTCTATCTCTATGGGAGCTGCGGCACTGGGAAAACCCACCTCGCCGTCGCCATTGCCCGGGAACTTCTACTCCTGGACAAGCAGGTGCTTTTTACCGGCGTTCCCGGGCTTTGCTACGATATCAGAAAAACGTTCAAGAACGATTCCCAAAAAACAGAACTCGATGCCATCGAGGCCTATACCACCTGCGATTACCTGGTGCTGGATGACCTGGGATCAGAAAAACCGACGGAGTGGGTCCGGAAAACCCTTGGCTACATCATTTACGAGCGGGACAACATGCTCAAGCCGACCGTCATTACGTCCAATCTTTCCCTGGATGAAATCGCAAAACAGGTAGATCAGCGCATGGCCTCAAGAATCGCCGGCATGGGTCCGGTTATTCGATTCCAGGGTCCGGACTGGCGGTTGAGGTAGGGGTTGGGAGAAGTTCAGTAAATTTAAAACGTTTGATTACTCCCCCCTCTTTTATGCTCACTCACCATTTTAAGTTGCCCACCCTCTAACTCGCTTCCTCTTTATTTCAAACAAAAAAATTCGACAGGGGCTTACCGCTAATGGATTTAATTTTTCAAAACAACCAAATTCCCTATTTTGCCTGAATGGTATTGAAGAGATATTTTATCATTCATCCAATACCCAATTTTTTTAGGCCTTGAAAAAATCCGGGACAATACCGGGACAAATACTTTTTTTAACAAAAAAGGGATTACAGACAATTTCTGTAACCCCTTGATTTTTATGGTGCCTAGGGCCGGAGTCGAACCGGCACAGCCATAAAGACCGAGGGATTTTAAGTCCCTTGCGTCTACCAATTCCGCCACCCAGGCAGGCTGAAAATGTGACCTCTTGTATCGGTTTCTGAAAAAATTGTCAAGGAAACTTCATGGACTTTATGGAGATTTTTAATCTGTTTGCAGATTATATTTTAAATATCCCCGCTCTTGTGATAACAGAGTATTTTTTACTGACCCATCAATTGATCAACTGATTCGAGTGAATAAAAATGATTGTCCATCACGCCCCCATCATCTTGGCGTCCGAGTCTCCGCGCCGGAGACAGCTTCTTGAAGAAGCCGGAATCCGGTTTTCCATTGAACCGAGTAGCATCAGGGAAAGCGATTTTCAGGCCATGCCGCCGGAAAAATACACCAAAACTCTGGCCCGGGCGAAAGCGGCGGAAGTGGCTGACAGACACCCGGACGCCTGGGTCATCGGCGCGGATTGCATTGTGTTCATCCATGACACCATTCTTGAAAAACCGGAATCCGTTGCAGAGGCCCGGCGAATGATCCATCGACTGAGCGGGATGTCCCACTTTGTGTTCACCGGATATTCCATTGTCTGCCGGAACCAATCCGCACTTTTCACGGATGTAGTTCAAACCGAAGTGATGTTCAAACCCCTCACAGACGCGGAAATCGAATGGTACATTCATACCGAAGAGCCCTATGACAAGGCCGGCGGCTATGCCATTCAGGGGCTGGGTTCGTTTATGGTCAAAGGTATCATCGGCTCCTACACTAACGTGGTCGGCCTTCCCCTCTGTGAGATTCTGGATCATCTGTCCCGCATGGGCGTGATTGAAAGACAGACGGCATGCACGGACCTGCGTGCTGCCGCCGGAGATGGCCGCCCATGAAAGACCGGATCGATCAAATCCGCCATCGCATTTATAGTGCCGCCCTTGCCTGCGACCGGGACCCCGGGTCCGTGACACTGGTGGCGGTGAGTAAAAACATGCCTGCCGACACGATCCGGAAGGCCGTGGACGCGGGATTGCGAGTGTTCGGGGAAAATTATATTCAGGAAGCCGAAAAAAAAATCGATGCCGTCGCAGACCCTCGCCTGTCCTGGCATTTTATCGGGCACCTGCAATCCAACAAAGCCAAATACGTGGTCTGTGGTTTTGACTTGATCCATTCGGTGGACACCCTGAAACTGGCGACGGAAATTCACCGGCAAGCTGAAAAACTGGAGAAAGTCCAGGACATCCTTGTTCAGGTCAATATCGCCGGAGAATCCACCAAATCCGGCGTGGAAACCCGAAACGCCCTGACCCTGGTAGAAGGCATCAGCCGGCTTTCCCACATCCGGATCAAAGGGCTCATGACCCTGCCCCCGTTTTTTGATCAGCCGGAAAAGGTCCGGCCCTATTTCATGGCCTTGTCCCGGCTGAGAGAAGAAATTCAGGCGGCGGGCATTGACAATGTGGAAATGACCGAACTTTCCATGGGCATGTCCGGCGATTTTGAGGCGGCCATCGCCGAAGGAGCCACGATGGTGCGCATTGGCACGGCTATATTTGGAGAACGCTTATGAAAATTCTGCTGCATATCTGCTGCGGTCCCTGCGCCGTCTATCCCGTTGACCGGCTCAGACAGGACGGCCATGAGGTCATGGGATTTTTCTTCCGGCACAACATCCACCCCTATACGGAATGTTTGAAGCGCCAGCAGACCCTGGAAACTTATGCCGGACAGATTGATCTGAAAGTAATTTATCAGCAGGGGTATGACCTGGAAGGATTTCTGCAAAAAATAATTTACCGGGAAAACAACCGGTGTCCCATCTGCTACCATGAGCGCCTGTCCGCCACGGCCCGGTTGGCTGAAAAATCAAAGTTTGACGCTTTTTCCACCACCCTGCTTTACAGCAAATTCCAGAACCATGACCTGATCCGGTCCATGGGGGAGTCGTTAGGAAAATCCTTCGGCATCCCCTTTTACTATGAAGATTTCCGGACCGGCTGGAAAGAGGGCATCCAGCAATCAAAAGCGCTGAATATGTACCGCCAGCAGTACTGCGGATGCATTTACAGTGAAAAAGACCGGTATTTCAGGTCATAACCCATCCGATGTTTGGCAATTTCCTATATTACATCATCGCTCTGCTTATCTATTCCACGTATCAGCCACCTGCGGAAGCCGGTTTTGGGTCGGTTGAATCCATAGCTCTGTTTATCGGGCTTTCGGGACTGTTCTTTGTTTTCACCCATCACCAGTTCCAAAAAATCGAAGAACGGATTTCCCAGGCCTCTTCTCACTATCTTGACAATCTCTTCCATTCAGCCCTGACCCGCCAGTCCATTCTGGCGATTTTTATTTTCAGTGTGGATATTTATGCCCTCAACCTCGGCCGTTTTGTGTATCCGATCCCCTTGTTTCAGAAAATCCCCACCTTGGAGGCTCTGGTTTTCATGGCCCTGTTCATTGGCTATCTTGCCATGGTCTGGGGATGCGCCTATGATGCGTTTGCAAAGATTTACCGCAACGGCCTGACCCGAAAACACTACATCCTTTCCAATATTTCATTTTCCGTTCCGGTCATTCTGCCCTGGCTGCTGCTTTCCATAACCTCCGACGTCATCCATCTTCTGCCGTTTGACGCGCCCAGGGAGTTTCTCGGGTCTACGGAAGGCCAGATTAGTTATTTCATGGGTTTTCTCGTGGCGATCGCCATTATCGGTCCGGTTCTGATTCAGAAATTCTGGGGATGCCGGCCGTTAAGGCCCGGCGTGATGCGGCACCGGATCGAGGCCATCTGCCGAAAAGCGGACATGGACTACAGAGACATCATGGTCTGGCCCCTTTTCGGCGGCCGGATGATCACCGCCGGCGTTATGGGGCTGGTGCGGCGGTTCCGGTATATTCTCGTCACCCCGGCCCTGATGCAGCATCTGGAGCCATGGGAAATCGACGCGGTCATCGCCCATGAAATCGGGCATATCAAAAAATATCATCTGTTCTTTTATCTTATTTTTTTTGCCGGGTACCTGGCGGTGTCCTTCACGGCCCTGGATCTGGTCGTCTACGCCGTCCTCTATGCGGAGGCGGCCTGGGGTGCTATCAACCCGGACAATTCAAGCTATGCCACCCTGTCATCCATCAGTTTCAGCCTGTTTATGATCGGTCTTTTTCTGGTCTATTTTCGGTATATCTTCGGCTATTTCATGCGCAACTTTGAACGCCAGGCGGATGGGTATGCTTATCTGATGCTAAATGATGCCGGACCCCTGATCTCCACATTTGAAAAAATCACCATTACCAGCGGACAAGCGCCGGACCGGCCCAACTGGCACCATTTCAGCATCAAGGAACGCATCGATTTTCTAAAAGCCTGCGCGTCCGATCCGTCCCGGATTTCCCGACACAACACAAAGGTCCGCGCAAGCATGGCCATTTATCTGGCGGCTGTATTTCTGGTGAGTTGGGCGGGGTTTCGGCTCCACTATGACCAAACCGGAGGTGCGCTGCCGGTCCACGTGTTAAAAAAAATCGTTGAACATCAGATGAGGAAAAACCCGGCCAACCCGGACCTGGTCCAATTAATGGGCGATATTTATTTTGAGGAACAGGATTTTGCGAAGGCGGTTGAATTTTATGAAAAAACCCTGGACCTGGCCCCGGACCATGTCCGGGCATTAAACAATCTGGCGTGGCTGCACGCCACCTGCGAGGACCCGAAATTTTTTGATCCGGAAAAGGCTTTAACCCTGGCGATAAAGGCTGCCGCGCTATCGGATGAACCCCACGTTTTAGATACCCTGGCCGAAGCCTGGTATGTCAACGGCCATATTCAGGAAGCCATTGCGGCCGCCGCAAAAGCCCTCGACCGGGCCGGAAACGACTCGGCTTATTACCGCAGTCAGCTTGAAAAATTTCAATCCGCTGGGAAAAGTTCTTGATCGTTTCCGCGAGCGTTGACCGATCAATCGCCGCGCTCCATGCGCCTTGCCGCCATGGCCGACCGCACCATGTTGCGCATGCTGACGTTTCCGAAACACATCATCCGCACCAGCCATTGCTCTTTCAGTTCCAGTCGCCCCATAATGGCTCGATCATCCAAACCCTGGTCCGCCAGTTCGCTGACCCGACCGTAAAAATCTTCAAGAAACCGCAGTTTGGCGGCCAGGCATCTTTTCCCTTTCATCGGCCGGGGCCGGTGGCCGCAAAAAAGCGCGTCAAAATCATATGTGAGAATTTTTTTTAAGGATACGATCTGATCCGCGATTTTTTCATCGGCCCGGAAATACTTGATCCGGTCCCCCAGATACAGGTCCCCGGAAAACAGCCATCCATGATTGAGTTCGAGATAGGACGTGTGGTCTCTGCTGTGGCCGGGGGTGTGAACGGCTTTGAATTTCAGATCGCCATGCTCGAAAAAGCCATCGGGAAAAGGATCCAGGGCCACCGGCGTATTGGGACCCCAGATCCAGCGCTGATAGGGAAAAACCCGGTACGGTCCCGACATTTTTTCGATGGTGGCGGGATGGGCGAAAACCGGAATTTTCCGGGCTTGCTTGAGGACCGCGGAATTACCGCTGTGGTCCTCATGGTGATGGGTCAGAAGCACCGACGACACTGAATAAATATTGGCTATATCCAACACGGTCTCCTGCATATGGGACTGGCCGGTGTCAATGAGGATGTCTCCGACCACATAGCAGAAAACCGTCATCAGGGGTCGGCCCACCGGTGAAAACCCGAGTTCATAGCCGGTCACTTCGCCGAAAGTGTGTTTTTCAACTGTTTTCATTTCATCAACTTTCGTCATGCCGTCAGCGTTATCTGACCGTGGCGGCTTTATCCCGAAAAATTATTTTCGTCGATCCTAACACCCGCAAAATTTCCCGGCAACAGATAAAAACCTTATAAAATAGATGCGACAGAGTATCATTCACGAGAATAATCAAGATGCCATAGATGCCACACGGTAAATTTGTTCTAACCGCGCAAGGGTCTGGCGCATGAGTTTTTGGTCATCCTTAAGTAATCGAATACCAAGCGAACATTGCGTGT
>PCSG01000213.1:0-5015 GCA_002772195.1 Desulfobacterales bacterium CG23_combo_of_CG06-09_8_20_14_all_51_8
AAGCACCCGGCGGAGGTTGGTGCCGGATTTCATGTAATTGTGATTGCCTTCAAACACATCCCGGATGATCAACGCCCTTTTGTTTCCGGAGCTGACATCCAGGTTTTTTAAATCCGGAAACAGCTTCCGGTCTACAAACTTGAGCAGTTCGTCACCGGTCATTCCCTCGTCATCGCCGGCCCAGTTGTCCCAGTGGCAGGCGGCGGGCAGGGGGGAAATATAATTGTCTTCCAGCAGTTTAAGCTCTTTTTCCTTGTCGGACAGCACTTTTAAAAAAATCATCCAACCTAGTTGTTCAATCCGCTGTGCGTCGCCGTTTAAGCCCGTATCTTCCCACATGATGTTGCGGATGGTTTTCATCATCCCGCTCAAATTGATACCCATTTAATTATGCCGCTCCTGTGTTGTATATCTGCTCTTCCAGCTCGTTAACTGCCTTTAAATAATCGGATTTTTCACCAAATGCCCGGATAATCTGAATGGGAGAACCGATTCGGTCAAAGGGGGTGATCCTTAAAATATTGATATCCTCGATCTGTCGGATGCCTTCGTCCGCGTATTTGTCCAGCAGGGATTCAAGGACTTTCCGGGCGTTTTCGCCGTATTTTGCAAAATAGTTGCGTTTCTTTACATTGTTTGCCCGTTCTTTACGGGTTAAGGGCGGCCGGTCCCAGGCCACATGGCAGATGATATCAAACAGGTCGCAGTCCCGGTTGACCGCTTCCAGCAGACTGTCCACCAGAATGCCCTGTTCCAGAAGTTCCTCGATAATGGCTTCTTTTTTATCCGAAGCCCGCCATTTGCGCAAAAAATCATCAAGGCTTTGGTATTCATTTAAAATCTGCTGCCGGGTGAAATCCTTCAGGCTCATGGTGATGGGCTTGCCGTCCTTGTCAAAATAGATTTCCCGGGTGTTGAGCACCGTGACATCCACGCCGTTGACAAATACTTTTTCACGAGGTTCGTTTACTTCCGGAGGACCAAGGGGATCTCCAGAAATTTGCGGATAATCCGGCGGATCATTGCGTTCGTCTGTCAGGTCTTCAAAATCCGTTATTTCTTCACCGCCATCTTCGTCGATGATGGGGATTCCGGCGATTTCTTCTTCCGCTTCAATGACGCTGATATCCTCGTCCTGGGATACCGGTTTGATACGAACCGGATCACCGTCAAAAGCCGGGTCGGAAAACAGGTCGGTCACATTTCTGAAATCAAGAATCGTGAAATACCGCTTGCCGTATTCCTCGTTGATTCGAGTTCCCCGGCCGATAATCTGCTTGAATTCGGTCATGGATTTGATGTTGCTGTCCAGCACAATAAGCTTGCAGGTCTGGGCGTCAATCCCGGTATTCATCAGTTTGGAGGTGGTGGCGATCACCGGATAAGGCTGTTCCGGGTCGGTAAAATTATCCAGCTCCCGTTTTCCTTCTTCATCGTCGCCGGTGATTTTCATCACATACTTGTAGTTGGCGGCAACAAGGTCGGCGTTTGCATTGCCGATTTCCCGGCGCATGCCGTCCGCGTGTTCGATATCCTGACAGAAAACGATGGTTTTTGAAAACCGGTCCGTTCCTTTCAGAAATTCGGTGATTTTTTGGGCCACCAGTTCTCTTCTTTCATCCACCACCAATAACCGGTCAAAATCCGACCGGTTGTAGATGCGGTCTTCCACCGGGTCGCCTTTTTTGTCCAGATATCCGGACGGCGGCCGCCAGCCCTCAAGATCAATATCAATACCGATGCGCACCACGCGATAAGGCGCAAGAAAGCCGTCACTGATGCCCTGCCTCAGGGAATAGGTATAAATGGGATCGCCGAAATACTCGCTATTGGACACTTCATTTGTTTCTCTGGGAGTGGCGGTGAGGCCGATGTGGGTGGCGTTGCCGAAATATTCCAGGATTTTACGCCAGGCGCTGTCATCGGCCGCGCTTCCCCTGTGGCATTCGTCCACTATGATCAGATCGAAAAATGAGGGGCTGAAATCCTTATATGCGTCTTCCATTTCATTTGCATTGGTCAAGCCCTGGTAGAGACCCAGATAAATTTCATAGGCCTTGTCCGATGAATCAATGCCGCGCTTGTTGTTTGAGACCAGCATCTCTTTGCCGTCATATCTGGTGATCACGGTCTTTTTGATGATGGTCATTTTGTCTTTAAAATGCTTGAAATCATTTCTCCGGGGCTGATCAATGAGTGCGGTCCGATCGGCCAGAAACAGAATTCGTTTTTTGGTATTGGATTTCCAAAGCCGGTGAATAATCTGAAATGCCGCATACGTTTTGCCGGTGCCGGTGGCCATGACCAGCAGGATGCGGTTTTCGCCTTTGGCAATGGCTTCAACGGTTCGGTTGATGGCGATCTGCTGATAATACCGGGGCTTTTTCCCGCTGCCGTCAAAAAAATAATCCTGGGCTGCGATTCTTTCCTGCTCCGGGGTTGTTATGCCTTTGTACCTTTTATATACGGCCCAGAGTTCGGCGGGAGCGGGGAACTGGTCGTTTGTCAGCTCATTTTCAATTTTGCCGGGAGCGGTCCGGTCATGAAAAACAAACCCGTCGCCGTTGCTGCTGAAAATACAAGGAATATCCAATATTTCTGCATATTCCAGGGCTTGCTGCATGCCTGCGCCGACGGCATGGGTGTTGTCCTTGGCTTCTATGATGGCAACTGGTATGTTGGGTTTGTGATAAAGGATATAATCCGCACGTTTTCGTTTTCCCCGAGCCGTCAAATGTCCCCGGACATAGATCCGGCCGTCGGTAAAGGAAAACTCTTCCCGCACATGCGTATGAATATCCCAGCCGGATTTTTGAATCGCCGGAGTGATAAACTTGGTGCAGATATCGCGTTCCGAGAGTGATTTTTTATTCATGGCATCCAGTTCGCTTGCTATCAGAAAAGTTTATCCATATTATTCATCCAGCTTCTTGTTTCGATAGACGGGCAAAAATAGTAATATGTATTCATACATGATAAATATAATTTAATCCAGTGTTTGAAATATGCAGCGAAAACTTCGAGTGACGCATATATTTTGTGTAACCAAACGCCATGTTTCGACGACTTTGATTTTTAACACATACTTTTAAACGATGCGGCCATGCTGCCATAATGCTGCCTTAAAAATCCGGTAAATAAAAATGATGCCAGAGAAAACCAGAAATCCATTCACCACGCTTTTTTATAAAAGCATTGCCGGGCGCTGGAAGGTCCTGCCCGGTGTTTTTATTCTGCTGGCCCTGTCCGCCTGCGCGGCGGTGGGGCTGGACTATTCGAAGCCCCGGACGGAGGTCCCTCCGGAACTGGCCGGGGAGGTGCGCGGTGCGGGGGATCTGACCCTGTGGTGGGCGGCGTTTCATGATCCGGTATTAAGCGAAGTGATCGAACAGGCGATTTCGCAAAATCTTGACATGAAACAGGCACTGGCCCGTCTGAATGAGTCAAGGGCGCGAAGGGGCCTGAGCCGGACGGAATACTATCCGGGCCTGGATGCATCCGGCGAGGCCTCCCGGAGCCGGAGCGGTGAAAGCGCCTTAAGCGGTGGAGGCGGCGGTATTCGCGAATCCTATTCTGCTGGATTTGACGCGGGCTGGGAGATTGATGTGTTCGGCGGGGTGCGGAGGTCCGTGGCGGCGGCCGAGGCAGACCTGGAAGCCATGGAAGCGGGTCTCGGCGACGTTCGGGTGTCCCTGGCCGCGGAAACCGCTCTCGCTTATGTGGAGGTTCGGACCCTTGAGGCCCGGCTGGAAACCGCCGCCGCGAACCTGACGGCCCAGACCGAAACCTTTGAGCTGGTGGGGTACCGGTTTGAAGCGGGACTGACCGATGAACTGGCGTTCCAGCAGGCCCGGTATCAACTGAAGAGCACCCGTTCCCAGATCCCGGCCCTGCGGGCAAGCCTAGATGCGGCCAAAAACCGGCTGGCGGTGGTGACCGGCAGGCCCCCGGGCGCAGTGAATGAATTGCTGGTAAAATCTCAGGGCGTGCCGGCGGCCCCGCAGTTGGCGACATCCGGCATTCCGGCGAACACCTTGCGGCGTCGGCCCGATATCCGAAAGGCCGAGCGGGAACTGGCGGCCCAGACCGAGCGCATCGGCGTGGCCACTGCGGATCTGTATCCGCGTTTCACACTTGCCGGGGCAATCGGCCTGGAATCTGCGGATTCCGGGGACCTTCTCACCGCCGGTAGCCGGTACTGGCGCATCGGTCCGGGGGTTTCCTGGAAGGTGTTCGACGCCGGGGCCGTGCGCAGAAACATTGAAATCCAGACAGCCATTCAGGAGCAATATCTCATCGCCTATGAACAAACCGTGCTCGGCGCCCTGGAAGAAGTGAAAAACGCCATGACCGCCTATGTGGAGGATCAGGTGACGCAGGAAAGTCTGACGGGCGCTGTGGACGCGGCCCGGCGGGCAGAGGAATTGGCCCGGGAGTATTATCTTTCCGGAATGGCGGATTTCGTGGATGTGCTGGAGGCACAGCGGTCGTTGCTGTCTTTTGAAAATCAACTGGCGGAGAGCCGGGGGGCCGTGGCCGCGGATTTGATCAGGCTTTACAAGGCGCTGGGAGGCGGGTGGAAATCGGAATAAATCATTGTCGGGTTGGAAACCCGACCTACGATAAAAGGGATATTAAAAAATGACGAATGCCCATCTGAATCAGGCCGATGACATGGAGAAAACCTTGGGACTGGATAAGGGGTCGAACGGCCGGCGAAAATTGAAGCGATGGCTGGTTCTGGGCCTGGCTGCCGCCGCCGTGATTTTTGCGGGAATGAAATTTCTGGGCGCGAAAAACGGGGCCACCATGGAATACACCACAAAACCCGTGGAAAAAGGCGGTCTCACCATCACGGTGACAGCCACCGGAAATCTGGAGCCCATCAACCAGGTGGAGGTGGGCAGCGAATTGTCCGGCATCATTGAAACCGTTTCTGTGGATTATAATGAACGGGTGATCGCCGGTCAGACCCTGGCCGTTCTGGACACGTCCAAACTTGAGGCCCAGGTGTT
>PCSG01000213.1:5052-6360 GCA_002772195.1 Desulfobacterales bacterium CG23_combo_of_CG06-09_8_20_14_all_51_8
ACCGTGCGTCAGCGCACCGGCAACAAGGCTGTGTCCGAACAGGACCTGGACGCGGCGGAAGCAACCCTTGCCCGGGCAAACGCCGGCAAGGCAGTGGCCGATGCGGCGGTCGCCCAGGCCCTTGCCACCCTGGACGCGGATGAAACTGATTTGGAGAAGGCCCAAATCCGTTCTCCCATCAACGGCGTGGTGCTGATCCGGTCCGTGGAACCCGGTCAGACCGTGGCGGCGTCGTTGCAGGCCCCGGTGCTGTTTACTCTGGCGGAAAGCCTGACCCAGATGGAGCTGCATGTGGATGTGGACGAGGCGGATGTGGGGCAGGTGAAGGAAGGCCAGGCCGCCGCGTTCACGGTGGACGCCTATTCGGACCGGCGGTTTCCGGCGGAAATCAAACAGGTGCGGTACGGGTCCCAGATCGTGGATGGTGTGGTCACCTATGAAACTCTGCTGCTTGTGGATAATACGGATTTGCTGCTTCGGCCCGGCATGACAGCCACCGCCGATATCGTGGTTCAGGAAATTGAAAACGCCCTTCTTGTCCCCAATGTGGCCCTGCGATTTGTGCCGGCGGAAACGGCGGAGGCGGAGGAAGCCCCGTCCGGCGGTTCGGTTCTGAGCAAACTCTTTCCCCGGCCCAGGCGGGCGGAAAAACCAAAGGCCGTGGAGGACGCTGGAAAACAGGCCAGGGTATGGGCTCTTCAAAAGGGAAAGCCGACGCCGGTGGATGTGACCACAGGCACAACCGACGGCATCATGACCGTCATCACGGCCGGAGACGTATCTCCCGGCATGGAACTGGTGGTGGATTCCCGGAGCCTGAAGAAATGAGTGATGAAGCAGGGGAAACCCGGAACAGTTCCCATCTGATCACATTTTCAGCCGTGACCCGGGTTTACGGGTCCGGGGCGGCGGCGGTGAGGGCCTTGGACGGCATTGATTTTCATATTGATTCCGGTGAGTTTCTGGCGGTGATGGGCCCCAGCGGATCGGGCAAGTCCACATGCATGAATATTCTGGGGTGTCTGGACGTGCCCACGGACGGGGTATTCTCCTTTAACGGCGTGGATGTGGGAAAACTGACCCCGGACCAGCGGGCTTTGCTGCGGCGGCATTATCTGGGATTCGTGTTCCAGGGGTTTAACCTGCTGAACCGGACCACGGCCCTGGAAAACGTGGAGCTGCCCTTGATTTATCGGGGCGTGTCCTGGGGGAAACGGCGGCGCATGGCGGCCGATGCCCTTGCGGCCGTTGGGCTCAAGGGCCGGGAAACCCACAGCCCCAATGAGCTTTCCGGGGGCCAGCAGCAGC
>PCSG01000213.1:6393-8103 GCA_002772195.1 Desulfobacterales bacterium CG23_combo_of_CG06-09_8_20_14_all_51_8
CCCGGGTGCTTCTGGCAGACGAGCCCACCGGCAACCTGGATTCGGCCATGAGCCGTGAGATCATGGATCTGCTCACCCGTTTCAACCGGGACCGGGGCATCACCATCGTCATGGTGACCCATGAAGCGGACATGGCCAGGTACGCGGGCCGCCGGATTCATTTTATCGACGGGCGGATATCCAATGCTTCGGAAATTAAAAGTTAAAAGTGACTAAAGTGACTAAAGTTTTGGACTGCGCTGCCGCGCGGCCTTTCATCTAAAAATTGGCAATGTCGAAGGCATTATCCGCAACTTTAGCTCACTCCAAACTTTAGCTCACTTTAGGCGCTCATTTAGAGACATAAGAACATACAGGCAGTGAATAAAGACAAACACAGGACTATCCCATGATTCGTGAAACCATATCCCTGGCCCGCCGGGAGATCCGGCGCAATGTGCTGCGTTCTTCGCTGACGATTCTGGGAATCGTCATCGGCGTGGCCGCCGTCATTACCCTGGTGACCCTGGGGGGCGGGGCCACGGCCCAGGTGTCCGATCAGATCGCCAGCCTCGGCTCCAACCTGATCAATGTGCGGCCCGGTCAGGGGTTTCATGGTCCGGGAGGGACCCGGGGCACGGCGGAGCCCTTCACCATCCGGGACGTGGAAGCCATTGAGCGCGAGATTTCAGGCTTGGAGGCGGTGGCCCCCATCGGGTCTCAGGGAACTCAGGCCATCGCCGGCAATCTGAACTGGTCCACCATGGTCATGGGCACCACCAACGCCTTTTTTGCGGTCAAGGACTGGGACCTGGCGGCGGGCCGAATTTTCAGCGAATCGGAACTCAAGTCCGGTAAAGCCGTTTGCGTGCTGGGCAATTCCGTTAAAAAAAATCTGTTCGGCGGTCAGAATCCCGTGGGCGCATCCATCCGGCTTAAAAATTTGTCCTGTCAGGTGATCGGCATGCTGGAAATCAAGGGCCAGTCAGGGTTCGGGTCGGATCAGGACGATGTGGTCCTGATTCCGATGCGGACGTTTCAGCGCCGCATCGCCGGAAACACCGATATATCCTCCATCTATGTGTCGGCCATCAACAGCGGCGTGACGGCAAAAGTGCAGGCGGACATCGAGCGGCTGATGCGCGAGCGCCGCCGCATCGGAGAGGGGGAGGACGATGATTTTCACGTTTTTGACATGAAGGAAATCATGATCACCCTCACCGGCACCACCCGGATTCTGACGGGTCTGCTCGCGGCGGTGGCGGCGGTAAGCCTTCTGGTGGGGGGCATCGGCATCATGAATATCATGCTGGTGTCCGTGACCGAGCGAACCCGGGAGATCGGCATCCGGCTGGCCATCGGGGCACGGGGCCGGGACGTGCTGTTGCAGTTTCTCATCGAAGCCGTGGTGCTGTCTCTTTTCGGCGGTCTGGTGGGCATTATTCTAGGCCTGGGGGCCGCCATTGCCGGGTCCCGCATGATGAACGTGCCATTTATTCCGAACCTGGAAATTGTCGCCATCGCGGTTTTGTTTTCCGGGGCCGTGGGCGTGATCTTCGGGTATTTCCCAGCCCGGAAGGCGGCCCGCCTGGACCCGATTGACGCGCTAAGGCATGAATAGGGAACCCCTCCCCCTGCCCCTCCCGCAAGGGGCTGACTTTAGCACACACTTGACACCGTGGGTGCGATATGGTAAGCAGGGGGTATGGTTATATGCGGTCAACATTTTTC
>PCSG01000112.1 GCA_002772195.1 Desulfobacterales bacterium CG23_combo_of_CG06-09_8_20_14_all_51_8
AAACGCTGGCACTTTTTTCTCTGGCCTTGGTTTTGATGGTTTCAGAGCAACCCGCCGCAGCCCAAGACCCTCATCAAAAAATCCAACGGCAAATTACGCCAAACGACGCAGTTATTATGGCCTTACCCGACGGCCGTATTCTCGTGGGCGTGAACACAGATAAACCGCTGATCCCCGCTTCCACCCTGAAAGTGCTGACCTCCCTGGCGGCCATTCATTATCTTGGGGAAGTCTACCAGTATCCGACCGATTTTTATACTGATTCACAATCAAATCTGATCATCAAAGGGTATGGGGACCCGCTGATGATTTCAGAAGAAATCGGAAAAATCGCGACTGTGCTCAAAATGCATTTTCAGAAAATCAACGACATCGTTATTGATGACACGTTTTTTGAAGGATCCATTCCTGTTCCCGGCGCAGCCAAAAACTCCCTTCAGCCCTATGATGCGCCCAACTGCGCTGTTTGCGTGAATTTCAATACGGTTAATTTCAAAAAAGACCATCAGCAAATTGTCAGCGCCGAGCCCCAGACCCCCCTGGTGAAGATGGCGATGAAAAAAATCCAGGCGCTGACGCCTGCAAAAGACTCCGGAAGGATTCTGCTGACCCATGACCATGGCGACATTCCCCGATATGCAGGAGAAATTTTTGAGGCTTTCCTGACGGCTGAAGGCATCAAGATGGAGGGAATTATCCGGAGCGGAGCGGTCGACCCCCACCAGGACCGGCTGGTCTACCGCCACAAGTCAAGTTATGACCTCCGGCACATCATCGCCGGGCTTATGGAATATTCCAATAATTTTATCGCCAACCAACTCCTGCTGACCGCCGGGGCAATGGTTTCCGGACCTCCGGCGACTCTGGAAAAAGGCGTTGCAGCGGTAAAACAATACGCCCGGGAACGTTTTGGTTTCCAGAATTTGTCCTACGTGGAAGGATCCGGGATCTCCCGGGACAACCGGATCACGGCGGATATGTATCTTGAAATCCTTGAGGCGTTCCGGCCTTATCACACACTGATGCCGCACCAGGGCAATGAATATTTCAAAACCGGCACGCTGACCGGGATCAGCGCCCGGGCGGGGTATATGCAGGATGAGAAAGGAAATCTCTATCCATTTGTGGTCTTCATCAATACCCCGGGCAAAACGACAGGGCCGGTCATGGACGAGATCCGAAAATGGGACGGACTTTTTAAATCACCATAGATCAACACGGCGGGCGCCGGCGCAGCTACCCTGGCATCTCCCCGCTGCTGATAAACGCATAGGCATTGTGATTATGAATGGATTCGTAATTTTCAACCGCCACGGAAAACCAGGTGATATTTTTATCCGCATTTAAATCCATGGCGATATCCCGGACAATATCCTCCACAAATTTCGGATTATTATAGCCTTTTTCCGTAATAAATTTCTCATCCGCCCGCTTTAAAACCGAATACACCTCACAGGATGCGGACCGTTCCACGAGTTCGATCATGTCCTCGATCCAGATGAATTTTTTAAACCGGGTTTTCAGGTGCACCATTCCCCTCTGATTATGAGCGCCGTCCGTGCTGATTTCCCTGGAGCACGGGCAGACCGAGGAAATAGGGACAATGACCTCTGAAACCAGATCCACACGGCCGTTGCAGTCAATGGAGCCATTCAGCCGGCAGGTATAATCCATCAGGCCCGGAGACTGGGTCACCGGCGCTTTTTTTTCGATAAAATACGGAAACGTCACTTCAATGTGCGCGGAAGCGGCGTTTAAATGTTCTTTCATCTGGGTCAGTATTTCCGAAAATTTCTTCAGCGCGATATTGGGCCGGAAAAGATGCAGCATTTCCACAAACCGGCTCATATGGGTTCCCTTGTATTCATGGGGAAGATCCACATACATGTTGATGGACGCCACCGTATGCTGCTGGCCCCGGTTTCGGTCCAGCACCGTCACCGGATAGCGCAGGTCCTTGATGCCGACTTTGTTGATGGCGATATTTCTATAATCAGGTTCGTTTTGGATGTCTTTCATTGGTATTCTTCCCGAAATCACAAAAGATAATCCGGATTGACATTTTGCAGTGCCCTGAAAATATTGCCCCTGATTTTTTTATTGGATTCGTACAACCGATTCAGGATTTCTTTTATTTCTTTCCGCCGTGAAACAGCCGCTGTCGGGCAAGGATTGACAAATTCCGGAAATTCTCTGTCTTTGGCGATCCGCCGGATCCTGTTCTCTTCGACATAGGCCAGGGGCCGAATGACCGATATTTTTCCTTTAAAAAAAGGCTGCATGGGCCGCATGGTGGAAATATTGCCCGCATAGCAGACGTTTATAAAAAACGTCTCGATAATATCATCCTTGTGATGACCCAGGGCGATTTTCCGGCAGTCCAGTTCTCCGGCGATTTCAAACAGTCGTTTTCTGCGCAGGCGGGCACACAAAAAACAGGGATTTTCCCGGTTGGATGCGCTGTGGGCCTGAATACCGCAATTCGTGTGCGCTACCCGCAGGTCAAAACCCATGCGCTTTACAAATTCACAAAGGCTATCGGCGAACCCGCCTGGAAATCCCGGGTCGATATAAACCGGAAACAACGAATACCGAATGGGAATCCAGGAGAGGCGCTCGTTTAGCATCCACAAAAGCGTCAGGCTGTCCTTGCCGCCGGACACCGCAACCAGAATCCTGTCACCGTCTGCAATCATATCATAGTGAGAAATGGCTTTTCCCACATCACGGCGGAAAATTTTAAGCTGATACGGCGACATGGATCATCCGGAGAGCATGTGACTTATTCGGTATTTTCCTGCTCCTCTCCTTTAAGAAACACTTTCCCGGCGGAGATTTCTCGCAGAGCGGTCACCACGTTTTCATTGTCGGACTTGACCAGGCGCGGGCTTCCTTCCAAAAGCTGGCGAACCCGTTTTGTCGCCACATGCACCAGCAGAAACCGATTGGGCACTCTTTTTAAACAATCTTCAACAGTTACTCGGGCCATAGTATCTTATCCTTCCAGATTCTGATGATATCTCGTTGATCCGTAATTTTTCGGATATTAGAGAATCTCAATCAATTCATAGTTCCTTCTGCCGCCGGGGGCCATGATGGTAATTTCGTCACCGACTTTTTTCCCCAGCATTGCCTGTCCCAGGGGAGATGTCACGGAAATTCTGCCTTCATTAATATCGGACTCCTCGGGGCCGACCAGTTGATAAGCTACTTCATCCCCCGTGTCAATATTTTCAAGCATAACCCTGCATCCGAACCGGGCCGCATCCTTGGAGAGCTTATCCGGATCAATCACATCCGCATTTCCCAGTTTATACTCCAGGTCCATGATGCGGCCTTCGATAAACGACTGGCGTTCCTTGGCCGCCGTAAATTCCGCGTTTTCAGAAAGATCCCCGTGTGCCCGGGCCTCTTCAATGGCTTTGATATTTTTCGGCCGTTCCACGGTTTTTAGATTCGCCAGTTCTTTCTTCAGTCGGTCATACCCCTGCCGGGTGATGGGTATCTCTCTCAACGTGACTCTCCTGCCCCCTGTTTGATGTAATCAACGATCAGGTCTCCCACTTCGCCGGTGGAATACCCCATTTTCCCGGCGGCGACATTTTTAATATCATCCCGCAGCGCCTTTTTCACCGCTGATTCAACACTGGCGCCCGCGGCGGATTCGCCGATGGTTTCCAGCAGCAGTTGGGTCGCTAAAATGGCGGCGATGGGATTGATGACATGCTTTCCGGTATATTTGGGGGCGGATCCGCCGATGGGTTCAAACATGGAAACCCCTTCGGGATTAATGTTGCCGCCGGCGGCAACGCCCATTCCGCCCTGGATCATGGCCCCCAGATCCGTGATGATGTCTCCGAACATATTGTCGGTGACGATCACGTCAAACCACTCAGGATTTTTGACCATCCACATGCAGGTGGCATCTACATGGGCGTAGTCGGTGGTGATGTCCGGATACTCTTTGGCCACTTCATAAAAGGCGCGTTCCCAGAGATCAAACGCAAACGTGAGCACATTGGTTTTGCCACACAAGGTCAGCTTTTTCCGTTTATTGCGTTTTCGGCAATATTCAAAGGCATACCGGATGCAGCGCTCCACCCCTTTTCGGGTATTGATGGATTCCTGGATGGCGACTTCATCCGGGGTTCCTTTTTTCAGATACCCGCCGGCTCCGACATAAAGGCCCTCGCTGTTTTCCCGAACCACCACAAAATCGATGTCTGCGGGCGTTTTGTCCTTCAGCGGCGTGGCCACGCCTTCATAGAGCTTGATGGGCCGGAGGTTGATATACTGATCCATGGAGAATCGAAGTGCCAGCAAGATTCCTTTTTCCAGAATTCCGGGCTTGACATCCGGATGGCCGATGGCTCCCAGAAAAATGGCATCCTTGCTGGAAAGTTCATCGATAATGGTGGCCGGCAATATTTCGCCGGTGCGGAGATAATGATCCCCGCCGATGGCATAAGTCGATAAATTGAGTTGAAAATCATATTTACCCGCCGCCGCTTCTAAAACCTTCAACCCTTCATCCACCACTTCCGGACCGGTGCCGTCTCCCGGCAGGACCGCAATCTCGTATTTTTTTGTCATTTACAGTGCTCCTTATAAAAAAATTACCGCCGGCAGCAATGGACCGCCGGCAGCGGAAAAATGAATTCCATGTAAAACAGAGAATAAACCCTATTTATTTTCTAAACTTC